>CACLGJ010000010.1 GCA_902606445.1 uncultured Pelagibacteraceae bacterium | reverse complement strand
AAGAAACTACCGTTGCATATGGAGATAAATGTTCTGGTACAAATCATATTTTACCAACTAAAGGAGCTGGACGATATACTGGAGGTCTATTTGTTGGAAAATTTATTAAAACTTTAAGTTTTCAAAGAATGACTAAAGAGTCTACAAAATCAGTTGGTGCTGCTTGTGCTAGAATTTCAAGATATGAAGGTATGGAAGCTCATGCTAGAACTGGTGATGTAAGATTAAGAAAATACGGATTTTCTAATTAATTGTTTCTAGAATTACAAATATTGTAAGCATACTCATAAAGATAATAATGAATAGATTTATTATTTTCCATACTTTTTCACTTTTTGCATAATGAGATAAATATTTTGAAAGATAACCAATTAAAAAAAAGAATAAAAAAGACGCTAGTGAGGCACCTACTCCAAATAAAATCTTATCACTAAAAACAAAATTTTTTGAAAAATTTCCAAGAAAAAAAACTGTATCTGAATAAACATGAGGGTTAAGATAAGTAAATCCCAAAGTCTTTAAAAAAATATCAAATTTTGATACGTCTTGCGTCTCTCTATTAAATTCTACTTTAGAATTATAAGATTTAATTTTTGAATAAATAAAATGAATTAAAAAAATTATTAATAAAATATTAAGTATTAATTCAATTGTAGAATTAAAATACTGTATAAAATAATGAAAAAGAAATATTCCTAAGAATATAAGAATTAAGTCTGAAATAGAGCAAATTAGACAAACTAGTAAGACGTACTGTTTTTTTAAACCCTGCTCTATTACAAAAATATTTTGTGCACCAATAGCTAAAATTAAACTAAGCCCGGTAAAAAAACCCAATACCAGGTATTCCATCTAATTTTAAATTATTCTGAATTAGCCGTTAAAGTTTTAATTTCTAAAATGTTTTCGTTAGGATCTTTTACAAAAAATGTTTCTTGCTCATATTTTGTTCCTTTAAATCTTAGGTAAGGTTCATCATAATATTTTGCACCCTTTTCTTTTAACCTACTTTTTAAAGTATCAAAATCTTTTCTAGATAGGTGGACCCCAAAGTGAGGAACAGAAACATTTCCCATATCCACATCATGTCTCTCGCTATCTAATTTATGATCACTAGCATGAAGAGTTAATTCATTTCCCCAAAAATCAACATCAGCCCATTCTTGAGCAGAATTATCAAGGCGACAACCTAAGGTCTCACTGTAAAATTTTTTTGCTGTCTCTAAATCACCGCAAGGTATTGCAAGGTGAAAACAATTGGTATTTCTATACATACTATCTCCTTTAAAATCTTAATATAATCATTATATAACTCAGACAATTTTTTATATCAAGATAACAAATTTTATGAATGACTACTTACAATCTATAATTGATAGAGACCCTGCGGCAAAATCTAAACTAAGTTTAATATTAACTTACCCTGGTGTTAAAGCTATTTTTTTTCACAAAATTGCGAATTTTTTCGCAATAGCAAAGTTTAATTTAATTGCAAGATTCATATCCCAATTCTCAAGATTTTTAACAGGAATAGAAATTCACCCTGAAGCAAAAATTGGAAAAAATTTATTTATTGATCATGGTATGGGTGTAGTGATTGGTGAAACATCTGAGATCGGTGATAATGTTACTATCTATCATAATGTTACTTTGGGAGGAATTGCTCCAAGTATTAATTCTAACAATCAAAGAGATATGAAAAGACATCCTACTTTAGAAGATAATGTGGTAATCGGATCTGGTGCACAAATTTTAGGACCAATTACAATAGGAAAAAATTCTTTAATAGGATCTAATTCAGTAGTAACAAAAAATGTTCCAGAGAAATCTGTAATGGCGGGCATACCTGCAAAAAGAGTTGGTGATGCAACCAAAGGATTTAAACCTTATGCTGTTACTGATAAAGAAAAAGAATAATGACAAATATCAGAAATAATTTCATCGACTCAATTGGTAATACTCCTTTAATAAAATTAAAAGCTGCATCAGAAATAACAGGATGTAACATATATGGAAAAGCAGAATTTTTAAATCCAGGAGGTTCTGTTAAAGACAGAGCGGCTTTAGCTTTAATTAAAGATGCTCAAGAAAAAAAATTAATTTCAAAAGGTGGGATTGTTGTTGAGGGAACGGCAGGTAATACTGGTATTGGATTAGGTCTATTAGGTAATTCACTTGGTTATAAAACAATTATAGTAATGAATGATAATCAAACCCAAGAAAAAAAAGATACTTTAAGAAACTTAGGTGCAGAGTTGAGACTAGTTCCAGCTAAACCTTATAAAGATGATGGTAACTATGTAAAAGTTGCTGCAAGACTTGCTGACGAATTGAGACCAACAAATAATAATGGAGTTATTTGGGCCAACCAATTTGATAATACAGCTAATGCCAAAGGTCATTATGAGGGAACAGGAAAAGAAATTTGGGAACAAACTGAAGGTAAAGTAGATGGTTTTGTTTGTTCTTCAGGCACAGGTGGAACAATTTCAGGGGTTAGTAACGCTCTTAAAGAAAAGAATAAAAATATAAAGATTTATTTATCTGATCCAAAAGGTTCTGCTCTTCATAATTATATTAAGAATGGTGAACTAAAGTCAGAGGGAAATTCAATTACAGAGGGGATTGGATCGAGTAGAATTACTAAAAATTTTGAAAATGCTAAAATTGATGGCGCATACTCTATAGATGATCATGAGGCTCTACCTATTCTATATGATTTAATTCAAAATGAAGGATTAAGCCTAGGAACAAGTTGTGGAATAAATATTGCAGGTGCAATTAGACTTGGAAAAGAACTTGGTCCAGGAAAAAATATTGTTACTATTCTTTGTGACAAGTCAGATAAATACAACTCAAAGATGTTTAACAAATCTTTTTTAAAAGAAAAAAAACTACCGATTCCTAGTTGGTTATAATATCGCATAGCAGCTATGTAACAAAACTGTTACTTTTTTAGCATACATTTAATTATCGTGAATAAAAATTTAAGACTAACAATGGTCTTTATTTAAAAGGAGATACTATGCTAATAAAAAATATTTTAAAAATTTTTGCTACCTACTGTATAGCAATTTTAATATCTACTTCATCAATTGCTGGTATGAATGACAATGACAAGTCTAAAGCTTGGGATTGCGTTGGTATTTATATGGCTAACTATTTTCTTCCATCTGGTGAAACATTTGAATATGCCATGAAAGAAAAATCTATATCAACTGTAAAAGTATTAAAAACTTATGCTCTTGAAATAGGTATTCCTGAAAAAGAGTGGGATGAAGGAGTAAATAAAGCAGTAGATAAATATTACGGCTCTAAATATGACAAAGCTAAAACCGATAAATGTCATACATTTGTAGAGGCTTTGGTTCCAAACGGAGCTGAAAGAGTGAAAAAAGTAATTCAAACTTTATATTAAATATGAAAAAAATAATTTTAACTTTATTGTTTTTATTTTTTACATTTTCTGCATTTGCAGATGGTCATTTAAGCAAAGCAGATAAAGAAAAAACAATAGAATGTGCGGGAATTTATTATGCTAATAGCATGATACCTCAGGGAGAGCTTGAATTAGAAAAGATTGTTCACTCTTTTGCAGCTAAAAAGTTTTTAAATTCTTATTTGTTAAAAGAAGGCGTTAAGGAAGAAAAACTTAACGAAGAATTATTAAAAGTTGTCGATATTCGTTACGGTAAAGCATATGAGGAAGCAACAACAAAAAAATGTGATGAATTTATCTTTAAATTAATTTCTGGATCTAAAGATGAAATCAAAAAAATAGCAGAGTCAGGAATATATTAATAAACAAGGAGAAAAAAATGGAAAAAGAAATGTTAGTAGTGGCTAAATTAAAAGAAGGTATGTTTGAAAAATTTATGGGTTTCATGCAATCGCCTGAAGGTTTAGCAGAAAGAGCTAAAGTAGCAGTAGTAGAAAAAACTATTGGAACGGTAACACCAGATAAAAGTACTGTAATGTTTAAGATATTTTGTACTGACGAACCTGCATTACACAAGTTCATTGAAGGAACTGAAGTATCAAAACCTATCATGGATGCTGTTTTAGATAGCTATTCGATCTATGATTTAACAAAAGTAAAATAGGAGAAAAATGAAAGTAATTTATACAAGAACAATGAGAGTAAAAGATGACGGCCTAGGAAAAGCAATGGAAATTGGAAAAGGTTTAGCAGCGGTTAGAAAAAAACATTACCCTAATCATGAAGTTTATTTTTCTTTTCAAATGGGTGGAGACCCAAGAACAATAAGAGAGACTTTAATTGGGACTATGTTTGAAGGTGATAATGACTCTGACGCTAACATGTCTGCAGATCCTGAATATATAAAACTTTTAGAACAATTGAAAGAAGTTGCCATAGAAGGTACAATTGAAGATGAAATAAGACCAATATTTAGTTAAAATATTTTAAAGGAGTTTCAATGATTGAAAAATTTAATGGAATATTTTTTTTATCAGTTTTTATAATTCATTTTATAGGATTTGCTTTTTATGGATTTAGATGCGTTGTTCAAACTAAATCTTTTTTAAATCAATATGGCATGGATGATACTGGCGCTGGAGTAGTTAGATTTTTTGGATCAATATTTATTGGATCAACAGTGATGGCAATTTATGT
Organism: uncultured Pelagibacteraceae bacterium; assembly: GCA_902606445.1. Classification (GTDB taxonomy): domain Bacteria; phylum Pseudomonadota; class Alphaproteobacteria; order Pelagibacterales; family Pelagibacteraceae; genus Pelagibacter. The sequence continues at coordinate 33,109 of CACLGJ010000010.1, read as the reverse complement.
GGGATTTATAAGACCGAATGGTTTGGAGGCTACTTGGGCTTTCTTTAATTTAATATTCCTGCAAAACCTATCAGCTTTTATTGTTGGTTTTTATAGCACAAAAATAAATAAACTGGGACATACAGATAAAACTTCAGATGAAGCGATATATGCTCCATTGGTTTTAACTGTTTTAAGTGCAGTGCTTTGCTATGGTTTAGCAGACAAAATTTATATTTAATTAAGAAAGGAAAATAATGTCGATAATAGAAAAAATGTCTAAAATAGTAAATGATGGAGATACTGCAGGTGCAGAACAACTAATCCATGATGATTTTCAGTTTTTAATGCATGCATCAGGAAAAACTTTAACCAAAAAAGATGTTGTTGGTTGGGTTGGCATGAAAGATGTTAAAAAAAGTAATGTAAGAGTGCTTTTTGAAAATGATGAAGTGGGTTTTGAACATGCTATGGTATCATTTAATGATGGTAACAAAGAAGCTGTTATGAGTTACTATAAGTTCAAAGATGGTAAAGTTGTTCACCAAGAAACAGGAGCTACAAAACTACCAAAATAAAGTATAAGCTTTATTCAATGTTTCCCAAAAAATATTCTAACCTTTTATTTATTCTGGTTATGGGTTTTGGTATGAGCTTACTTATGACCTTAATCATCACATATGTAAATACTGGAATAGATAGTGGTTACTTTAATAGATTTTTAAAAGCTTGGGCTGTAGGGCTTCCTATTGCAATATCTACTGCTTTATTGGTTGGTCCCTTTGCAAAAAAAGTTTGTAGATAAAATTACTAAATAAGCTTAACCTTATATTATGACTAACATCTCAGCATATATTGTGCTTATAATAGCTGTCATACTAGGCACTGCAGCTAACGGATTTGCTAAAGGTGCTCAAGGCTTCACCATATTTATTCCTAGTATATTAACAGCAATAACAATTGTTGGGTGTATGTATGCTTTATCAATTGTAATGAAATCAATTCCTGTTGGAATAACTTATGCATCATTTGCAGGTTTATGTATTATTGCAACTTCAATTGTTGGCATCTATAAGTTTAATCAAATGCCAGATCTTTATACAATGGTAGGGCTATTTTTAATAATTTCTGGTGTATTAATAGTAAATCTTTTAGGAAAAACAAATTAAAACTTAAATAATTATTTTGAAACAGGTTTTAAAATTTTAAGCATTTTGTTGTGGAGACTTTTATTTGCTGAACAAATTATATTTCCACCCTTTTTAGCATCGTCATTTTTCCAAGTTGTAACTATACCTCCTGCTGCTCTAATTATTGGCATCAATGCGTGAATATCCCAAATTTTATTTCCACATTGAATAACAATATCAAGTTTACCTTCTGCAAAATGAGAGTAACTTAAAGCATCTGCGCAAGGAAATTGCATTCGTTTTAATATTTGGGGTATTTTTTTTTGCTGATTTAAAGATAAACTACCATGAAAAGCTGCTGATAATTTCATATTTGAAAAAGTTGCCTTACTATTAATTTTTATTCTTCTTTTTTTTCCATTTTCTGAAACATAAGCTAAATTTAACGAGGTATTAAAATAGTATTTTTTAAGTATTGGAAAATTCGCAAGGCCTACAACAGGATTGCCCTTGTAATTTAATGATATTAAATTACTCCATGTTGGATTACCTATGACAAAAGATCTAGTTCCATCAATTGGATCAATCACCCAAGAATAATTACTTTTTTTTTTGTTATGACCAAATTCTTCACCTATCACTTGGTGAGTAGGAAATCTTTTTTTAATTTCTTTAGTTATATATTTTTCAAATGCTTTATCAGCACTAGTGACTGGATCATACCCTTTTCCCCCAAGTTTATTTGATACTTTGAAAGGCTTATTCAATTTTAAGTAATAAAATTTATTTAACTTTTTTGCTAAGTTTTCAATAAATTTGGAATAAATCTTATAATCTGAGCTTTTTATTTTAAACATATTATCCTATTACTATCTTATTAGTATTCATTAAAGCTTAAATTTATTTTATGGAAATCTTTTCTATTTGTCTTTCTGCATCTTTGATTGATTTTTCATAATCCAATGCCATTTGATCTGCACTTACTACTTCAACTTTTTCTATTCCAAAAAAATTCAAAATAAATTTAAGCCAAGGAGTTAAAAAATCTTCATTACTATTCAGTTTTGTACCTCCAGATGTAATTACTAAATAAGCACGTTTATTTTTCAATAAACCCTCTCTTCTACCGTCAGGTTTAAATTTAAAAGTTTCTCCAATTCGAGCAGCAAGATCTGACCAAGCTTTTAAAGTTGCTGGTGGTCCATAATTATAAATTGGCGCAGATATAATTATTATATCACTATCTTTAAGCTCTTTGACTAATGTATCCGATAGTTCAAACATTTTTTTATGATGTTCTGTTTGATCTTTTTTATCTATTTTCATTCCAGACTCTGTGAGACCAGAAACAAAAACCATTTCATCATCTAAGTCTCTATAAACAACTTCATCTTCTGGTTTTCTTATTTTGTCTAATAATTTTTTTGCTAAAGCTCTTGAAGTTGAGCCTTTCTTTCTTGCACTTGAATCTATTTGATAAATTTTCATGAATAAGTTCTAACCAAATTTTAGCATAAATGGAAATAGTTCTATTATATAAAAACCAATAACTTGTAATTGATTTGATAAAATCAGAATACCAGTAATTAATAAAATTATTCCTCCTATTTTTGAGGTTAAATTCATATTTCTCTTAAAATTTTTAGATAATAGAAGAAATCTTTGTATCAAATAACCTGACAAGATAAATGGTAAAGCAAGACCTAAAGAATAAAATACTAATAATAAAACGGCTCTAGCTAGAGTATCTTCAATTGAAGCTAGTGCTAAAATAGAACCTAATATAGGTCCAATACAAGGAGTCCATCCAAAACCAAAAGCGAGACCAATTATATATGGGAAGAGCATATTTTTTGACTTTCTTGCGTCAAATCTTTTTTCAAAGTTAAAATATGAAATATTTATAATTCCAATTAATTGAAGTGAAAAAATCACTATAATGAGTCCAGCTAATATTCTTAGTATTTCTGAATTTTGTAAAAACAATTGACCTAATAAAGAAGCAGATGCTCCAAAAATTATAAAAACAGTTGAAAAACCCAAACAAAATAAAATTAAAGGAAATGGGTTTATTTTTTTAGAATTTATTACCTCTTGAATTGATTGACCAGATACATAAGAAATATACCCTGGTATTAAAGGTAAAACACATGGAGACAAAAAACTTAAGAGTCCAGCTCCAAAAGCAATAAGAAATTCTGTCATTTAACCTGTGTTCTTCATAGCGGCAGAAATACCTGCTATTGAAGTCAAAAGAGCGTCATCTAAAAATTTTTTATTATAAGTATTCTGATTAGTCTTTAACTTCTTAATCACTATTGGTTGAATAATATTTAAAACTTCTGAATATATATTTCTTACAATAACTGATGTTCTAAATTGTTTTCTAGAATTAATTATTTCTTTAGGAGTAATTTTTTTATTTAAATCTTTAATAATTTCAAATTGAAATCTTAGTTTTTTTCCAACTCTTTTTAAACTTTCATCAGCTAAATACTCCTCATATATTTTTGATATTTCTGGATCAGCTTTGGAAATAACCATATCTAGCATATCGAGCATAGAATTAAAAAAAGGCCAGTTTCTCTCCATATCATACAAAGTTTTTCTAAATTGCTTAATGTAAGAATATCTCAAAGCTTCAGCGCTTCCTAGCCACGCAGGAAGCATTAATCTTATTTGCGTCCATGCAAATACCCAGGGAATCGCTCTTAGGCTTTTTATGTTATCAACATTTTTTCTTTTTGAAGGTCTTGATCCAATTGAAAGTTTTCCTAATGCCCTATGTGGTGTTACAGTTTTAAAATATTTTATAAAATCTGAACTCTGATTAATATTTTTTCTATATGAATTTTTTGAAATCTCAGCCATTTTCTCTATTAAAGATCTCCAGTCTTTTTTTGGAAACGGAGGTGGATTTAATGTAGCTGCGGTTACAGCTCCTATGTAACTGCATAAATTATATTTTGCCAGAGGTTCATAACCATATTTTTGTTGAATAACCTCTCCTTGATCAGTAATTCTAATTTTTCCGTTAACAGAGTTTGGTGGTTGAGATCTTAATGTAGCTTGAATCGGGCCACCTCCTCTTCCTGCCGATCCACCTCTGCCATGAAAGAAAACGATATTTATATTATATTTTTTTCCTAATTTAATAATTTCTTCTTGTGCTTTATATTGGTGCCAACTAGCACAAATTTTTCCTGCATCTTTACTTGAGTCCGAATAACCAATCATAACCTCTTGGTTATTTTTAATTAACTTCCTATACCAAGATTGTGAAAATAAATTTTCCATAATCCCTTTAGCATTGATTAAATCATCTAACGTTTCAAATAACGGTACAACCCTTAATTTATTTTCAATATTTGCTTCCTTCTGTAAAAAGGATACTGACAAAATATCAGATGCTGATGTTGTCATTGATATAACATATGCTCCTAAACATTCATGAGGTTCATTGGCTAAAATTTTAAATGTTGACCAAACCTCTTTATTTTCTTTATTTTTAAATTTAAATTTATTTATGTAATTTTTTTTTGTTAGCAAATGTGATTTCAGAAAATTTATTTTTTCTTTCTCACTCATCTTAAGATAATTTTTATTATATTTTTTCTTTATAAATTCAGAGATTAATTGACTATGCCTAGATGACTCTTGCCTTATATCAAGTCTTGCTAAGTTAATACCAAAACATTTTGCTCTTCGCATTAAATCTAATAATTCACCACTTGCAATATTTTCATTTTGATTTTGTTCAAGGGACTCTCTTACTACCCTTAAAGGTTTTAATATTTCCTCACGCGAACTAAGTAGTTTTTTTTGATCCAAAGGTTTTTTATTAACTAGGTGTTGTTCAATAGCTCTATGAGTAATTCTCATTTTATCTCTAAGAGGTCTCAAAAAAACTCTGTAAGGCTCATAAGATTTACCAACTTTATTTTTTATTTTTTTAGAACATTTTTCCATTGAGTATGATCTAATTATTTTTGTGAGTGCTTTCTCATACAATTTAGCAGCTTCCCATCTTGATAATAAGATTACCTCTCTCGTAACATTAGCAGTTACATTTGGATTACCATCCCTATCACCACCCATCCATGATCCAAACTCAATTGGATTAAAATTTTTTGGCAATCCCTTATCCATATTTTGAACAAAGATTGAATTTAATCTTCTATAAACTTTTGGAATAGTATCCCAAAGGCTATCTTCAATTATAGCAAGACCCCATCTTGCTTCATCAAATGGTGACGGCTTAACTCTTTTTAAATCATCTGTATTCCAAATTATTGTCAATTCATCAGAAAGTTTTTTATCTAGTATCTTTATTTTTGATGGAAAATTTTTTAAAAGGTCTCTCTCTTCAAGAATTTCTATTATCTTATGGTATTTTTGAATTAAAGTTCTTCTTTTTACTTCTGTTGGATGGGCGGTTAAAACTATACCAATATTTAAATTTTTTGCAGTATCATAAATTTTATTTTCTGAAATATTTTTGTTATTAAAAAGATCTTCAAATATTTCCTCAATAAATAAATTATTATTAGATAATTTTTTTTTACTATTTTCATACTCGTTTAATATTCTAGATACATCAATTAATTCTGCCAAATTAATAAAATTCATGAAGTGTTTAAAAGCACGTGTTAATTTAAAGGTATTTTTCGGACTCAGATTTTTTATTGCTCTAATTACTTTTCGATTTGTCTGATTTGCATTAGGGTTTGTTTTATTTGCTTTTGATAACTTTCTTATTTTTTCTACTAATTCAAAAAATTTTTCACCTTCTTGTTCTTTTATAACTTTTCCTAAGACATTACCTAAATATCTGACGTCTTCTCTAAGAAGTTTTGTGGGGATCCTCTCGTAATATAAATCTCTTTTTTGCATTATAATTTAAATTTTTTTTTATTTGAAAATCAAATTGTAACAATTTTTGAGTTTTGTTCACCAAGGTTATCAATTTTTAATTTTAATTTATCTTTATTTTTAAGAAATAACTGAGGTTTTTTTCCCATACCTACTCCAGGTGGTGTACCTGTGGTAATTATATCTCCTGGAGATAATGTCATAAATTTACTTACATAAGAAACAATTATATCCACATCAAAAATCATAGTTTTAGTGTTTCCTGTTTGCATTCTCACTCCGTTTAGATCCAATGACATGTTTAAATCATTTATATTTGGAATTTCATCTTTCGTAACCAGATAAGGACCGATTGGTCCATATGTATCATGTGACTTTCCTTTAACCCACTGACCTGTGCCCTCGATTTGCCATTCTCTCTCACTAACATCATTAACTAAACAGTATCCTAAGATATATTTTTGAGATTCGTTTTTATCAATATGTTTAGTTTTTTTTCCAATAACTATTCCAAGCTCAACTTCCCAATCCAATTTTTTTGACTCTGAAACCATTTCAATATTATCATTTGGACCATTAATTGAACTTGTTGCTTTCATAAAAATTATTGGCTCTTTAGGAGGTCTCGCACCTGTCTCCGCTGCGTGATCAGAAAAATTTAACCCAATACCTATAAACTTTGATGGTTTTGAAATACATGATCCAATTCTATTATCTTTATTTAATTTTGTTAATTCAGATAATTTAATATTTTTAATTTTTTCTATAGTTTCAAAATTTAAACTATCAGGATTTAATTCATCTATAATTGAAGATAGGTCTCTATAATTTCCATCATTATCTATCACTGCTGGTTTTTCTTTTCCTTTATCTCCAAGTCTCAATAATTTCATTTATCCTCTAATACCAAGATGTGTATATTTAACATTTAAATAATCCTTAATAGCATTAGAGCCACCCTCTCTTCCGTATCCACTCTGTTTAATTCCTCCAAAAGGTGCTTCTGCAATAGCTACTACACCAGTGTTTACTGCGACCGATCCCGTTTCTAGTTGCTCAGAAGCTAGATATGCTTTGTCCATCGATTTCGTGCAAACATAACTACATAAACCAAGCTCATGGTTGTTGGCTCTTTTAATTACTTCATCAAAAGATTTAAATGAGAGCATTGGAACTAAGGGGCCAAAAGGTTCTTGCTTCATGATAGTAAAATTATCTTTAACATTATCGAATATTGTTGGTTCATAGAAAAACCCTTTATTGAAACCAGCTGGTCTTTTACCGCCACTTAAAATTTTAGCTCCTTCTTGTCTTGTCTTTTCAACCAATTCTTCAACTTCACTTAACCTTTTTTTAGTTGTTAGTGGTCCTAATTGTGTATCGGGATTCATGCCATCTCCAATTTTCAACTTTTTTGTTTTATCTACAAATAAATTAACAAATTCATCTTTTTTACTTTCATGAATATAAAATCTATTAGGTGAGATACATACTTGTCCATTATTTCTAAATTTTGCGGCAATAGCTATATCTGCTGCTTTTTTTATATCTGCATCCTCAAATACTATAAATGGTGAGTGACCAGAAAGTTCCATAGTTACCCTTTGAACTTTATCTGCTGCTTGTTTCAATATTAATTTCCCAACACGAGACGAACCTGTAATCGAAATTTTTTTAATTATGTCAGAAGAAATTAATTGTTGCGCAATACTTGGGGGGTCACCGGATAATAAATTAACTACACCTGGTGGAACACCACATTCCCTACAAATATCAACCATTTCCATTACAACACCAGGAGTAATTACATCCGGTTTTATAATAACTGAACAACCAGCAGCTAAAGCGGTCGAGATTTTTCTTGCTGATAAAACAGCTGGAAAGTTCCAAGGAGTTAAGGCTGCTACAACTCCAACAGGTTGATAATAAACATGTACCCTAGTATCTTCAAATCTACTTTCTACTGTTTGACCATAAATTCTTTTTGTCTCCTCAGCATTCCATTCAAAAATATCTGCAGCTCCACTTATTTCTCCTTTGGCTTCTGCTAAAGGTTTTCCAACTTCAAGTGTCATCCATTTAGCTAATACATCTTGTTTTTCTCTCATCCTATCAGCAATCTTTCTTATGATGTATGCTCTTTGCCAAGGTGGAGTTTTTTTCCAAACTTGTAATCCTTTTGCTGCAGATTTAAGGGCTGCATCAACATCTTTAGAGGTAGCTTTAGATGCTTGACCTATAATTTCTTCATTCGCAGGATTAATTACTTCGTAGGTATCCTTATCTGAAGATTGTTGCCACTTACCATCTATAAATTGACCAAATTTTTCGTACATTTTTGCAATCTAACACTACATATGGTTGTGTCTACTATGTAATTATTGCACATTAATTAATCTTAAATAAATGTTATTGTTATTTCTATAAATAATGGAGGATTAATGACTAAATACATTGTAATGGGTAATTATACCGCAAAAGCTTTTCAAGGTTTTATTAAAGATCCAAAACAAGATAGATCTGCAGCTGTAAAAGCTCTTACTGAATCTGCTGGAGGAAAATTAGAATCTTTTGCAATAACAAGAGGTCAGTATGATTTTTGTGCAGTAACTTCTGGTGATATGCCTTTTGAAAATTTCGCAGGTGTTAAATTAGCTGTAGAGGCAAGTGGCACAGTTGAGAATATGATTATTCTTGAAGAAATGGATATGGGTAAAGCTGCTGAACAAGCTGCAAAATCAATGTCTGGATACAAACCTGCAGGCTAAACTTATATAACTTCCAGCTGCGGACTGGAAGTTATTCTGATTAATTTATTTTTTATCTATAAAGTTTATTAATTTATTTAAAACTTCATCATCCATTGAGACTGAATATTTTTTATCTTCGAATAAGTTATTATCTACATCATTAATAAATTCTTTATAAGCATTTATTCTCTCATTGTGAATTCTATCATGTTCCTTAAATAAAGTTTTATACCTTTTTGCATGTCTAGGAAGAAAGTCATTTTTTTCTCCTAAAATATCTGCTGAGAAAAGATATTGAGCATCACATTTTGATCCGGATCCTAGAGAAATAGTAAATAAGGAAGTTCTTTTTGTAATTTCAGACGCAAGTTTTCCAGGAACAACTTCTAATTCAATAGCAAAAGCTCCCGCTGACTCGTATCTTTTTGCAGTTTCCCAAACCATTTTTGCTTCATCAAAAGATTTTCCAACTGCTCGATAACCACCAGTTAAAGTAATTTTTGGTGGAATTAATCCTACATGAGCAATGACTGGTATTCCTTCTCTAGATAAAACTTCAACTACTGAAGGACTCATGGGGCAATAAATTGATTGTGCACCATCATTCATGGCTTTCATTGAAGCTCTCAAAGCTTCTTCTGCACTAGCTTGGTTTCCCCATCTTAATCCAAATTGAAAATGAACCCCTTTTAGCTGTTTAGGAAAATGAGTTTTGAATTGCTCATAACTAGTTCCTATCATTTCAATACCAGCTTCTTTAGCCGCAAGTCCTTGGTCTAAAGTATCAATCTGAACAAACTTAATCTTTCTTTTTCCCTTAAGTTTTTTTAAATCAAAAACTGTAAGTCCAAAATTACTAAAATTATTTTTGTTCACAACTAAAGCTTAACAAAAATTACTATTGAAAGCCTTATAATTTTCATAACTATTTGCTGGAAATTAATTGGTTTCGAATAGAGTTGGAAACATTTTACCAGATAAATCATCACCATTTTTATAACCATTATCTTCCATGATGGCTCTTTCTTCTCTAGCCCAGTCTCCTCTATAAATAATCCTAGAGTCTTCTTTTGCCATTCTTAAAGTATACCTAGCAACATCTTGTTTTGGAGTTACGGAACTAAGTCCACCATGAAGAGTTCTCATATCAAAATAGATACAATCACCTACTTCTAGATCCCATTGCAAAAATTCATAATCATTTTTGTTTTCTAATATGTTTGGAGTTAATTCATATTTTTTTCCGTTTACAATACCAGCTTCACCATCTACATGGTGGCCATCATTAAATCTTGTTCTTAGAAATAATCTATTCCATAAATGGGATCCCTTAACCCATGCAATTCCATCCTCTTTTTTAACAGCTTCAAGTGGTATCCATAGTACGCACATTGATCCTTCAAAATCAAAGTAAGATATATCATGATGAAAAGGTGCTGACGATTTACAGCCTGCTTCTCTAAAAAACCAATTATCCATCACTAAATTAATCCTTTTAGCATTTAAAAGTTCAGCAGCAATTTTAGGTGTTGGTGAATTAAAAACAAAATCCTTGAACTCATCATGCAAATCCCAAGTCCAAAAATCTTCATGATATCCAGGAAGTGATTTATCTTTAGTATGATTTACATATCTTGGGCTAGGATTATTTTTACCGTTTTGGATACCCTTTTGAAGTTTTTTTATCCAACTAATATCAAATTTATTCTTAAGAAGTACTGCTCCATCCTCTTTAAATTTGTTTATTTCAAAATTTGATACTAATTTACTCATATTATTTATGTTAAAATAAATTATAGAATAACCATATTAAGATTTCTATAAAAAATAAAGTGATTAAATTTAATCTTATAAATGAAAAAATTTAAATATTCAGAAATTACTCCAGAAAGAATTTATAATAAAAGAAGATCTTTTATTAAATCTATGGGCTATGGATTAGGGGCACTATCAATAAGTTCTATTCCTTTAATTAATGCTAAAGCTAAGATTCCAAATGAACCAACTAGCTATGAAGATATTACAACATATAACAACTATTATGAATTTGGCACTGGTAAAAGTGATCCTCATAGAAGAGCAAAAAATTTTACTACAAGACCTTGGAACATTAAAATTGAGGGTCATGTTGAAAAACCATTAGAACTTTCGATTGAGGAAGTTTTATCTATTAAATCTGAGGAAAGAATTCTTAAGCTTAGATGTGTAGAAGGTTGGTCTATGATTATTCCATGGTTTGGATTTTCATTAAGTAAATTACTAGACAAAGTTGAGATTAAATCATCAGCAAAATTTGTTGAATTTGAAACTGTTTATAATCCTGATGAGATGGTTGGTCAGAGATATCCTGTTTTAAACTGGCCCTACATAGAAGGTCTTAGAATTGATGAGGCGATGCATCCTCTCACAACTGTTGTAACTGGTTTATATGGAAAACCTTTACCCAATCAAAATGGTGCGCCATTAAGAATATTTATTCCATGGAAATACGGTTTTAAAAGTGCAAAATCTATTGTTAAAATTAGATTAACAGAAAAAATGCCAAATACTGCATGGAAAAATGCTTCACCAAGAGAATATGGCTTTTACTCAAATGTAAATCCCGAAGTTGACCATCCAAGATGGTCTCAAGCAACCGAAAGAGTAATTGGAGAAAGTATTTTAGCTCCAAGAATTAAAACTTTAATGTTTAATGGTTATGGAGATGAAGTTGCTTATCTTTATAATGGAATGGACCTTAAAAAGAATTATTAAAGTAAATTGAAAAATTATTCAAAGCCTACTGTTTTCTTATTATCACTTTGGCCTATTTACATAATAACTTATCAAATATTCTATAACAAATTAGGTCCTGAACCTGTTGACAGAATCATAAATCATTTTGGAGAATGTACTTTAATTTTTATTCTTTTAACTCTTTCAATGACTCCTCTCAAAAAAATCACAAAATCACTTGAGTGGATTAAATTTAGAAGAATGCTTGGTTTATTCGCTTTTTTTTATGCTTCTATTCATATGTTGAGTTACGTTGGACTTGATTATAGATTTGACTTTGAACCATTAATCAATGACGTTCTGAAAAAAAAATTCGTATTTATTGGTTTTTCTGCCTGGCTTCTATTGATTCCACTTGCAATCACTTCATCAGATAAAATGTTAAGATTATTAAGACATAATTGGAAAAGATTGCACAGATTGACATATATAATTGCAATTTTTGGTTCTTTGCACTTTATATGGCTTTCAAAAACAATTTTTTTTAAACCATTAATTTATTTGATTATTCTTTTGTTTCTTTTAAGTTTTAGAATTAAATTTAATAAAAGTACTTAATTTTTTTTGTCTTCGTTGTCAACTACCAGACAAATTTCAGATTTAGTTAAAAATCTTTTTCCTGTCCCGTTATCTAGAGAAAACATTCCACCAATACCTTTTACTGCATCAATAGTTAAATCTGTATGTTTCCATTTTTCATATTGATCTGCATTCATGTAAAAAGGAACTCCACCAATTTCGCCTAACTTCACATCGTTATCACCTAATGGAAACTCCCCTTCGGGAAAACACATTGGCGCACTGCCATCACAACAGCCTCCAGATTGATGAAACATTAATTTTTCACCATACTTTTCCTTTAATTCAGAAAGTAGATTTAATGCAGAATGTGTAGCTGAAACTTTCATTTTTGATATCCGGCCCATAATTTAGAATCATGGGCCAGTATATAATATTTAAGTTTAAAAGAAGCCTAATTTTTTTTCAGCATAAGAAACATGAAGATTCTTATTCTGTCTATAATGACTAAGCATCATTTTGTGAGTTTCTCTTCCAACGCCTGATTGTTTGTAACCACCAAATGGAGAGTGAGCTGGATAAGCGTGATAACAATTAGTCCACACAATTCCTGCTTGAATTGCTCTTCCCATTCTGTAAGCAATGTTTCCATTTCTAGTCCAAACACCTGCACCTAAACCATAAAGAGTATCATTAGCTATTTCTAAAGCTTCTGCCTCATCTTTAAATTTAATTACAGACACTACTGGGCCGAATATTTCCTCCTGAGAAATACGAGATTTATTGTTGGTCTCAAAAATTGTAGGTTGGATATAATTACCTTTTTCCAATCCGCTATTAAGTTTACCAACACCTCCTCCAGTAAGAACTTTAGCACCTTCTTTTTTACCAAGATCTAGATAAGATTTAATCTTTTCCATTTGCTCAACTGAAGCCTGTGCGCCAATCATAGTTTCCATTTTTAATGGATTATCTTGGACAACAGCTTTTGTTCTAGCGATACATTTTTCCATAAATTTATCATAAATAGATTCTTGGACTAATGCTCTACTTGGACAAGTACATACCTCACCTTGGTTTAAGTTAAACATCACAAAACCTTCAACACACTTGTCTAGGAAATCATCATCTTTATCCATGATATCTGCAAAGAAGATATTAGGAGATTTACCACCTAACTCTAATGTGATTGGAATGATATTTTGAGCAGCATACTGCATGATCAATCTTCCAGTTGAAGTTTCACCAGTAAAAGCAACTTTAGCAACTCTTTTAGATGAAGCCAAAGGTTTTCCTGCTTCAAGTCCAAAACCACTTACTATATTTACAACTCCTGGAGGTAATAAATCACCGATGAGTTCCATCATTACCATTATGGAAGCTGGAGTTTGTTCTGCTGGTTTTAAAACTGAACAGTTACCTGCTGCTAAAGCTGGAGCAAGTTTCCATGTCGCCATTAATAATGGAAAATTCCATGGAACTATCTGACCAACTACACCTAAAGGTTCTGGTATATTATAAGAGTATTGTGAATTACTTATCTCAGCAACTGAACCTTCTTCTGCTCTTATTACTCCCGCAAAATATCTCCAGTGATCGATTACTAAAGGTAAATCGGCTGCCATACATTCTCTTATCGGCTTTCCGTTATCCAAACATTCTGCTGTTGCAAGTAAGTCTAGATTTTTTTCTAAAACATCGGCTATTTTCATCATTATATTTGATCTAGTAGTGATGTCAGTTTTTCCCCATTCTTTAAAAGCTGCATGAGCCGCATCTAATGCTGCATCTACATCTTTGTCATTTGATCGTGCTACTGAACAGATTATTTCATTTGAAATCGGGCTAGGATTGTCAAAATACTTGCCAGATTTAGGTTCTACAAATTTTCCATTAATGTAGTTTCCATATTTTGATTTAAATGGAAATTTAACCTTTAAATGAGATGTATCTAATACAGACGATACTTTCATTGTTTCTGCACTCATTTTTTTTTCTCCTCTTTGTTTGTTAGTGTTTTTAAGCTTATTATTTTTTCTAGATTTTTTAGAACGCTTCTTAGTATCAGACTTTTTTGTCCTAACTTTTTTATTTATTTTTGTTTTTCTAGATCTATGGACCAACTTAGATTTTTTCTTTTTGGTCTTAGCTTTTTTTTTTTTGGCTTTTTTATTTCTTTTAGTAGCCATTTTTAATTTAAACAAAAAAAATATATTAGATCTACTTATATAAATATTTTAATTCTACTAATGATTGTATTATACCTATATCTTGTGCTTAGTAAAAATGTGTATAATATTTTAATGATGAACAAAGATAAAAATAAAGAATTACAGTCAGCCACATTTGATAGATTATTAAAGCATCTTGATGAAAGAAAAGATGTTCAAAATATTGATCTTATGAATTTAGCTGGTTTTTGCAGAAATTGTTTATCAAGATGGTTTAGAGAGGAAGCTGAAAAAAAAGGTGTTTCTATTTCAGATCTAGAAGCTAGAGAGCATATATATGGTATGCCCTATTCAGAGTGGAAAGAAAAATATCAAAAATAATTTAAATGATATTTTTTAACTTTTCATATTCTACTATATTCATCAAATCATAGGGGTTTTTATGATAATCTATAAATTTTATTTTCGAAAAATTTGAACTTTTATATTTTAGTAAATTTTTATTTGGTCTATTAAAGATTATACCAATTCCAAAATCAGCATAACATGTATAAACATCTAGATCCTTATTTGTTCTACATTCAACAATAGCTTTCCAAACATCTCCATTCCACGTAAATTGACATCTTGGTGTCGCCTGTTCATAAAAATTATTAGGTAAACAATCATGAATTAAAATAATTCCGTCTTTATTTAAAAACTTGAGAGAATTTTCAATATCTTTTTTCACTTGTTTGAAAGTGTGAAGACCGTCAATAAAGATACAATCAAAATATTCTTTGTTTTTATAAAAAAATTGATTACTTGTAAGTCTTTCTGTGCCACCTGTTACTGGATCTACACCAACTTTACGATTTATTTTTATGGCGTCAAATAATTCATCATCAAAACACCCTATTTCAAGATAACTGCTATAATTTTGTTTATTAATTATATCTTGAACAATAAATTTTCTATTTTTTTTATTTGAGAAATCAAATCCAATGTCCTTTAATCCTTTATTATTAAAAAACTTATGATAGTAAAAAAAAATCCTAAGAATTTTCTTGCTGTTTAATAATCTTATAATCTTGGATTGTAAGAATTTTACTAAAAACATATAAAATTATTTTTCTTTTAATCTTGGCATCAATTCAATAAAATTACAGGGTTTGTGATTAGCATCCAATTGATATTTTAAGATACCTTCCCATGCATCTGTAACTCCACCAGAGGATCCTGGTAAAGCAAAAATATATTTCCCCTTAGCTAAGACAGCACATGCTCTCGATTGAATTGAAGATGTTCCAACTGTCTTTAGGCTTAAAAATCTAAAAATTTCTCCAAACCCAGGGATTTGTTTATCAGCTATCTCTTCTAATGCTTCAGGTGTAATATCTCGACCAGTCAAACCTGTTCCCCCTGTAGTAATAATAATATCAATCTGATTATTCTTTAGCCAATCTTTAAGAATTATAACAATATCATTCTTATCATCTTTGCAAATTTTTCGATCAATTAAATTATGTTTTGCTTCTTCAATTTTTTTTACAAGGATTGCCCCAGATTTATCATTATCTATTGTTCTTGTATCCGTAACAGTTAATAATGCTATATTTACTATCATAAATTTTTTTTAGAATGTTTATATTATCAATATTATTTTTTATAACAGCAATTTTATATTCAAGTGTTGGTTTTGGTGGTGGATCAACTTATTTAGCTTTATTGCTGTTATGGGAAATTCCTTACTATATATTACCAATATTAGCATTAGTATGTAACATTATAGTCGTCTCTGGAAATTCTATAAATTATATAGCATCTGGAAATTTGAATCTTAAAATTTTAATTCCCTATTTAATTGGATCTGTTCCTTTTGCTTTTATTGGCGGGACAATAAATTTAGATAAAGAAATTTTTGAAATCATTTTATTTATTGTGTTAAGTTTAGCTGGTGTCCTTTTATTAGTCAGTTCTAATTCTTATGAAAATAATTTAAAAATAAGAATTATACCAAAATATATTTCAATCTTAATTGGATCAACTTTAGGTTTTTTGTCTGGAATTGTTGGCATTGGTGGTGGAATTTTTTTAAGTCCTATCTTATATCTTTTAAAAGTAGGTTATCCGAGACAAATAGCAACGACAGCCTCATTGTTTATTTTTATAAATTCGATTTCTGGAGTTTTTGGACAACTAACAAAACAAAATGTAATGAATGATATATTTGGCTACTGGTCTTTATTTTTATTAGTTTTAGTAGGTGGTCAAATAGGGAATTTTTTAAACCTCAAGATTTTATCTAATAAATTATTAGCAATTATAACCTCTGGACTAGTTATCTTTGTGGCTATAAGAATTGGTATAAATATATATTCATAAATTTAAATTTAAATAGAATAATTTGGAATGAAAAATATTAAACCATTTGGTCCAACTATTGGTATTACTAAAATAAAAAAAAATTTAGTAAAAAAACTAAATAATGAATTTGATTTGAAGTCAACTACAAAAAAAAAAGATTATTCTTCGAAGCTTGCAAGCCAGATTCAAAATGAGGTTTTGTTTTCTAAAAATTTTGTTAAGAAGTATATTTACAAAGATTTAAAAGTGTTAATTAAAAAGTTTTTAATTAAGGAAAATATAAAGAAAATTAAGGATATAGAAATTTTAAATTTTTGGGTCGTTAGACAATTCAAAGGTGAATACAATCCAATTCATTATCACCAAGGAGATATATCTGGCGTAGGCTATATAAAAATACCTAAACTTATTTTTTCTAATAAAAAATTGAAACACAAAAAAGAATTAACAAATGGTACTATTGATTTTATAAATGGACAAAAAGCCTTTTTAAGTAAATGTATCTATAATATAAAACCAGAAGTTGGGAGGTTAATACTCTTTCCAAATTATTTAATGCATACTGTTTATCCATTTAATGTTGAAGGTGAAAGAAGATCTTTTTCATTTAACGCAAAAATATCCTTTTCAAAAAAATAAATGCCCAGTCTTGAAAATATTACGGTTATAATAGTCACCTATTTAACTCAAAAGCATATTTTAATAAATTGTCTTAAGTCAATTGACAATAGAGTTAAAATAAAGATTGTAGAAAATTCTCAAAATTTTGAATTTAAAAATGAGATATTGTCTAATTTTGATAATATAGAAATTATTTGCACAGGGGAAAATCTTGGGTATGGGAAAGGAAATAATTTTGGACTAAAATCAACAAATACTGATTATGCTTTAATTTTAAATCCTGATCTCATTTGTGATAGCGAATTTTTCTCAAATATTATCAAAGTTTTAGAAAGTGCTAAGAATTTTTCAATAATAGGTTGCCAATATCAGAAAGATAGAATTTTTTTACCTGCTGGATTTTTTAATAAAAAACAAAATAAGAAATTTGCCAATAAATTCAAAAATGAAAAAATAGATGATTTAGAAAAAGTTAATTGGGTAACTGGTTGTTCGATGCTACTAAATCTAAAAAAATTTTCAGATAAAGAAGTATTTGATAAAAACTTTTTCTTATATTTTGAGGAATTTGACCTATGTAAGTCAGTTATTGATAAAGGTGAAAATATTTATACCTCTAAATATTTAAAGATTGATCATCTTGGTTTTCAGAGTTCATTAGGAAATAATTTAGAAAATCGAGATAGGGCAAATAGATTAAGAGAGTGGCATTGGATGTGGTCAAGTTTCTATTTTTATAAAAAAAACTATAGTTATATGAGAGCTTTATATGAAATGTCTGGAAAATTAATTAAATCTTTTTTAAAGTTCAATTTTTATTTTTTAACTTTACAAAAAGTAAACAAAGAAAAATATTTTTATAGATTTCTTGGAATTTTTAATAGCATGATTGGTCGATCTTCTTTTTTTAGAGATAAAAAATAAATCTATTTAGCTTTTTTAACAAAATAAATACCAATACAAACAGCTATTAAAGATATAAAAACCTTAACTGTTATCAATTCTTTAAGAAAAATATATCCTAAGATTGTACCAAAAATTGGTATTAAGTAGGAAACTTGTGATTGAAAAATCAAACCATTATTTTTAAGGATTCTAAATCTTAATAACCAAGCTATTCCTGTTGGCACAACTCCTAAATATATTACTGATATTAAAGAGTCAGTTCTTGGAATTGATTGCCAAGGTTGCTCTATAAAGCTTACTAAAGGTATTAAAATAATAATTGCCCAAATTAATATTGATCCAGTTACGTTTTCATTTTTTTTCTTACTAATTTTTAAAGTTAAAACTCCTCCAATTACATAACAAGTTGAACCAAGTAAAATTAATAATGCTGACGTAAAGTTGTTTTCATCAATTAAAAGGTTGTCAGAAAATAAAAAAATAATTCCTGAAAAACCAATTAAGATTCCAAAAGTCTTTACTAAATTAAATTTTTCATTTTTAGTATAAAAATGTCCTAACACTGTTGAGCTTAATGGTGTAGTAGACATTAAAATTGCTGCTAAATTACTTTGTACAGACTTAACTCCATAAGCTATCAAAAAAAATGGAGCAACTAAATTAATAAATCCTATCATTGCAAACCAATGCCAATCTTTTGAAAAAGCTTCAATTTTAATTTTTTTGTAATAACAAAGAAGCAAAACTGGAATTGCTCCAAATAAAACCCTTAAAAATGCAATTGTAACTGGCCCAAAAGAGTATGTTGCAATCTTAATATTAAAAAATGCTGAAGCCCAGATTAAAGCTAATACTGTTAATAAAATGTAATCAATTAATTTTGGTTGTCTCATTCTGTTAATTCTTTAATTTCACCAGATGTTAATTTTATCAATTGTTTATATTCTATTTTGAAAATACAGTTTGGATGACCAGCAGCTGCAAATACTGTTTTAAATCTTTCTAAATTGTTATCAATATAGATTTTTATTTTATTTAGATGACCTACAGGTGAAACCCCTCCAATTGTATAACCTGTAATTTTTTTAACATCATCAGGTTTTGCCATTGAGACATCTTTTTCATTTAAAATTTTTTTAAGTTTATTTAAAGAACATCTTTTATCTCCAGACACCAAGCAAAGTACAAATCTATCACTTGAATGAAAAAGTAAACTTTTAACAATTGCTCCAACATTGCAACCTAAAGCTGTAGCAGCATCTTGAGCAGTCCTTGCTGTATGTTCCAAATAAACAATTGAAAGATTGGGATCAAAATCTTTAATAGATTTTTCTGCTCTTTTGACTGGTTCTTTATCGAATATTTGATTCACAATGCTTTTTAAATAATTGTTAAATATTATTGCATAAATACATCACTTATGTGAAAATTGCATAGGTGTTATTTATTAAATAAGCATTATTTATCGTCATTATTTTGTTAATTACCACTTATAAAATTATACAGGAGACAAAATGAGTGCAGCAAATGTTCTAAAATTTATTAAAGAAAAAGAAGCAGAATTTGTAGATCTTAGATTTACTGACCCAAGAGGCAAGCTTCAACATTTAACCATGGATGTAACTGTTGTTGATGAAGATATGCTTAATAATGGTGTTTTCTTTGATGGATCCTCTATTGCGGGATGGAAAGCAATTAATGAGTCTGACATGATTTTAAAACCTGATGCAGCAAGAATGTTTATGGATCCATTTAC
Source organism: uncultured Pelagibacteraceae bacterium (assembly GCA_902606445.1). Classification (GTDB taxonomy): domain Bacteria; phylum Pseudomonadota; class Alphaproteobacteria; order Pelagibacterales; family Pelagibacteraceae; genus Pelagibacter. The sequence continues at coordinate 13,284 of CACLGJ010000010.1, read as the reverse complement.
ATCACATAACACCGTAGTATTGTTTTGTGATATTTTAGATGCTGTGAAAAAAACTCCTTATGAAAGAGATCCAAGAGGTGTAGCTAAAAAAGCTGAGGAATATTTAAAGTCTTCTGGTGTTGGTGATAAAGCCTTTTTTGGTCCAGAGCCAGAATTTTTTGTATTTGATGATGTAAGAATTAAAAATGATATGAATGAGTGTGGTTTTAAAATTGATAGTAAAGAAGGTCCTTACAATTCTGGTAAAGAATATGAAAATGGTAACATGGCACATAGGCCGCCCGTTAAAGGTGGATATTTTCCAGTACCTCCTGTTGATAGTGAACAAGACATGAGAGGAGAATACCTCAAAAATTTAAAAGAAGTTGGCATTAAAGTTGAAAAACATCACCATGAAGTTGCTCCAAGTCAACATGAACTCGGCATGTATTTTGGAACTTTAGTAGATCAGGCTGATAATGTTCAACTATATAAGTATGTAGTTCAAATGGTAACACACTCCTTTGGAAAGACAGCTACATTTATGCCTAAACCGGTAGCGGGAGACAATGGATCAGGAATGCATATCCATCAATCTATTTGGAAAGGTGATACGCCAGTATTTTCTGGTGACGCCTATGCTGGTTTATCTGAAACTGCATTACATTATATTGGTGGAATTTTAAAACATGCAAAAGCTATTAATGCTTTTGCAAACTCTACCACTAACAGTTACAAAAGATTAGTTCCAGGTTTTGAAGCACCAGTGTTGCTTGCTTATTCAGCAAGAAATAGATCTGCTTCTTGTCGTATTCCTATTACTTTAAGTAAAAAAGGTGCAAGATGTGAAATAAGATTCCCCGATGCATCTGGTAATCCATACTTAACATTTGCTGCAATGCTAATGGCTGGTCTTGATGGGATTCAAAATAAGATACATCCAGGAGAGTCATTTGATAAAGATTTATATGATCTTCCACCTGAAGAAGTTAAAGCTATTCCTACAGTATGTGGATCTCTAAGAGAAGCTATGGAAAGTCTTGACAAAGATAGAGAGTTTTTAACTCAAGGTGGTGTATTTACTGACGATCAAATTGATGCATATATTGCACTTAAGTTTGAGGAGATCCATAGGTTTGAACATGCACCTCATCCTATAGAATTTGAGATGTATTACAGCAGTTAATTACTGTCTAGTTGTAGCAACTGTATCTTTGTTAACGCCTTTTTTAACAACGTAATCTTGAGTACCATTAGCACCAGTCTCAACTTCCTTACGTAAATCCTTAAAAAATGTTTTTTCTTTTAAAGAATCTTTCAAGCCTTTAACGAGATTTTTAAATTCAAATTTATTCATAAAAGAATCATATACTAGATATGCGTTTAATGCAATACTGCTATGCAACTTATGGGATAATACTTTTAATCGATTTTAAAGGACTCTCCACATCCACATCTTTCTGTTTCATTAGGGTTATTAAAAACGAAAGTTGATGAAAAATCCTCTTTTTTATAGTCCATTTCAGTACCCAAAAGATACATAACTGCAGCTGGATCGATAAAAACTTTAACACCCTTATCCTCAATTACTTCATCATTTGGGTTTATTTCTTTTGAATATTCCATGACATAAGACATTCCAGCACAACCCCCAGATTTTACTGAAACTCTCACACCTTTTGCATTTTTTTCTGCACCCGACATTATTTCTTTTATTCTTGTAGCTGCATTGTCACTTAATTTTATTATTGAACTCATTAGAGATTTAGCTCCAATTTAGCAGCATCTGACATCATATCTTTATTCCAAGGAGGATCCCAAACCAATTCGAGATTTACATCATCTATTCCCTCTACTTGCATAGCACCCTCTTTTACTTCTTTAGGCAAACTTTCTGCAACAGGACAATTCGGTGTAGTTAATGTCATCTTAATTTCAGCCTTACGACCATTTACTTGTATATCATAAATTAAACCAAGTTCATATATGTTCACTGGTAATTCAGGGTCATAAATTTTTCTAATTTCCTCAATTATTCTATTTTTTACATCCATAGTTAATTTTCTGTGGTTATTTCTTTCTCATCATTATCCATTGCAGATACCAAAGTATGCCATGACAAGGTAGCACATTTAACTCTCATTGGATATTGTTTAACACCTGATAAGCACATTAATTTTGTTTTATCATCCTCTTTTAATATATTATTTTTAAGTTCAGGATTTTCTTTAATCATTCCTAAAAAGTCCTCAATTATTTCTTTAGCTTCATTATCGCTTTTTCCTTTTATCAAATCAGTCATTATAGAAGCTGATGCCATTGATATTGCACATCCACTTCCTTCAAAAGAAATATCCTCTACTTTTCTTTGATCATTTAATTTTAAATACACATGTACATTATCTCCACATAATGGATTATTACCTTTTGCATCTTTATTAAAATTTTCTGTTTTTCCTAAATTTCTAGGATTCTTTCCATGCTCTAAAATTATTTCTTGATATAATTCTTTTAAGTTCATTTTAAATCAAAAATTTTTTTACAATTATTAATACCTTCATTTAATTTATCTAAATCATCTTTGGTATTATAAACTCCTAATGATGCTCGCGCACTTGCAGGAATACCCAATTTATCATGAAGTATTTGACAACAATGATGACCTGCTCTTATAGCCACTCCAGTTTCATCCAGAATAGTTGCAATATCATGTGGATGAACCCCTTCTACAGTAAAAGATAGTACTCCACCTCGCTCTTTAGGATTTCCAATTAATTTCACCGAATTATTCTTTTTTAAAATTTCTTGTCCGTATTCTATTAATTCTTTTTCATGTTTAATTATATTTTCAATTCCAATGCTTTCTAAAAATTTAATTGACTGGTCAAAAGCAATCACTTGTGCGGTAGCCATTGTTCCAGCTTCATACTTGTTTGGAAGTTCTCCATAAGAAATTCTATCTTTTTTTACTTCATTTATCATTCCTCCACCTCCTTGATATGGTGGAAGTTGCTCTAGCCATTTTTTTTTTCCATATAGAACTCCAAGTCCTGTCGGGCCATACATTTTGTGACATGATATTGCATAAAAATCACAATCTAAGTCTTGCATATCTAATTTTAAATGTGGTCCTCCCTGACATCCATCTACTACAACGACAATACCTTTTGAGTGCGCTAATTGAGTTATCTCTTTGATTGGTAAAACTGCACCAGTAACATTTGATAAATGAGTTATAGCTATTACTTTAGTTTTATCTGTAATTTCTTTCTCTATATTTTCTATTGGTATATCTCCATCTTCATTTATCTCTGCAAACTTTATTTTTATATTTTTAGATTTTCTTAAAAAATGCCAAGGAACATAGTTTGAATGATGCTCTAGTTCTGTAATTAAAATTTCATCATTTGCTTCTAAGATTGCTTGACCCAGAGTATTAGCGACTAAATTCAAGGCCTCTGTAGCACCTTTGGTAAATACGATTTCATTTTTATCTTGTGCATTTATATATTTTTGAACAGAAGTCCTTGTATTTTCATATAAATTTGTAGCTGCAACAGCTAAATAATGAATACTTCTCCCCACATTTGAAAATTGTTTGGAGTAAAAATCATTTATTCTGTCCAAAACTACCTTGGGTTTTTGAGATGAGTTAGCGCTATCCAAATAAACTAAATCATTATTTTGAATTTTTTCATCAAAAATTGGAAATTCTTTTTTAATATTATCTATATTCATTCTTTTAATCCGATAATATTTTTTATTAAGTTTTTTATTTCTAGGTCAGTGATTTTTTCAACAACATCTAATAAAAATCCATTAATCAAGAGTTCTTTTGACTGTTGATAATTCAAACCACGAGACATTAAATAAAAAATTGAATTTTCATCCAAGCTACCAGATGCTGATCCATGAGAACATTTTACGTCATCAGCATAAATTTCTAATTCTGGTTTTGCATTAAACTCTGATGTTTCATCTAATAATATTGCTTTACTTAATTGATACCCATCAGTTTTTTGAGCTTTTGAATTTACAAATATTCTTCCTTGATACGCAGATTTTGAATTTTTTCCAAGCACACTTTTAATAAGCTGATAACTTTTAGTGTTCTCAACTAAATGATTAATTGTAGACCTAATTTCATGCTGTTGATTTTCTTTTAATGAAAAAACCCCATTTATAAAAGCTGATGAGTATTCACCATTCAAGTTACAATTAATTTCATTTTTAAAATAATCTGAACCAGCAGAAAATATAAATGTTTCCGAAATACTATTATCGTCTTGTTCAATATTATTAAAAGAATACTTTAAATTATTATTTCTAAATTTATCAAGTTTATAATTTTTAAGTATTGAATATTTTTTCAAATTAAAATTGTACAGAATATTTACAAAGTTTTTGTCTGTATTATCACTAAAATAATCAATAAGTCTTAGGGAACTATTTTCTTCTAGTTCAAAATTTAAACTTAAATTTACATTTTTTGATTTTATTTTGTCATCAGTTAAGTGGTAGATTATTAAAGGTTTTTTTAAAGTATAATTTTTTTTAATTAAAATTTTAAAAACTTTATTGGTAAATGCATTATTTAAATCTATTAAAGAATTTTCATTATCAAATGTGATATTTTTTCTAATTTTATCATTTATTTTAATTTGATTTTGGTCTTCATAATTAAAATCTATTTTTTCAATTCTACCATTAACAAAGATAATCTTATTATGTTCTAAGCCATCAATAAAAATAGATGAATCAAATTTATTTGGTAATGAATAATCATTAAAAAAACTCAAATCACCAATATTTTTTTTAATGATTTGACTTATATCTAAAAACTTCCAATCTTCTTGTTTTCTATTTGGAAAACCGTTATCAATAAATTTATTCAGAAAACTTTTTTTTATTTGAATTTCTTTTTCTGAAATTTTAAAAGTTTTTATTATTTTATCAAAATCTGATTGTAATTGTTCACTCATTTAATTAAAATTTTCGTATCCTTTTTTTTCTAACTCTATTGCTAATTCTGGTCCACCAGATCTAATTATTTTTCCATTCATTAAAACATGAACATAGTCAGGTTTTATGTAATCTAATAGTCTTTGGTAGTGAGTAATTATTAAAAAAGAATTATTTTTATTTCTTAAAGTATTTACTCCATCAGCTACTATTTTTAAAGCATCTATGTCTAAACCTGAGTCTGTCTCATCTAATATTGATAACTTTGGAGCTAACATAGACATTTGTAAAATTTCATTTTTCTTTTTTTCTCCTCCAGAAAAACCAACATTTAATTGTCTGTTAAGTTTTTCTTCATCAAATTTCAATTCTTTAGCTTTTTGTTTAACAAGCTTTAAAAATTCAATTGCATCTAATTCTTTTTCTCCACGTGCTTTTTTGATTGCGTTTAATGATGTTTTTAAAAATATATTTGTATTTACACCTGGGATTTCAAGTGGGTATTGAAAAGCTAAAAATATCCCTTTATGTGCTCTTTCCTCTGTTTCAAGTTCAAATAAATTTTTATTTTCAAATAAAATCTCACCAGACACCTCGTACCCTTTTTTTCCTGATAAAATGTTAGATAATGTGCTTTTTCCTGACCCGTTTGGACCCATAATTGCGTGAACTTCACCAGGATTTATGTTTAAAGAAAAACCCTTTAATATTGACTTGTTTTCAACGTTAGCATTTAAATTATTTATTTTAAGCATTAGCCAACACTCCCCTCTAAGCTAATACCTACAAGTTTCTGGGCCTCAACTGCAAACTCCATTGGTAATTGTTGTAATACTTCCTTGCAAAATCCATTAACAATTAATCCTACAGCTTCCTCAGAATTAAGTCCTCTTTGTTGGCAATAATGTAATTGTTCCTCACTAATTTTTGATGTTGTGGCTTCGTGAGCGATATTTGAATCAAAATTTTTATTTTTAATATAAGGAACTGTATGTGCACCACATTTATTTCCCATTAATAAAGAGTCACATTGTGTATAGTTACTAGAATTTTTAGCCTTTGAATTAATATCTACTAAACCTCTATAAGTCATATCAGAAAATCCAGCACTTATACCTTTTGAAATAATTTTACTTTTAGTATTTTTTCCTAAATGAATCATCTTTGTTCCAGTATCTGCTTTTTGATGGTTATTTGTTATTGCTATAGAGTAAAATTCACCGATTGAATTATCACCTTTTAATATACAGCTTGGATATTTCCAAGTTATAGCTGAGCCTGTTTCAACTTGTGTCCAAGAAATCTTAGAATTTTTTCCTTTACATAATCCTCTTTTAGTTACAAAATTATAAATTCCTCCTTTACCATTTTCATCACCTGGATACCAATTTTGTACAGTTGAGTATTTTATTTCTGCATCATCTAAAGCAATCAACTCAACATTTGCTGCATGTAATTGATTTTCGTCTCTCATTGGAGCAGTGCATCCTTCAAGGTAACTCACGTAACTTCCTTTGTCAGCAATAATCAATGTTCTTTCAAACTGCCCTGTCTGAGATGCATTAATTCTAAAGTAAGTAGATAGCTCCATTGGACACTTAACACCTTCAGGAATATAAACAAATGATCCGTCTGTAAAAACAGCAGAATTTAGTGTTGCAAAGAAATGATCTGTAACTGGTATTACTGTCCCTAAATATTTTTTTACAAGATCAGGATGTTTTTGAATTGCCTCTGATATTGAACAAAAAATTATTCCATGTTTTGTTAATTCACCTTTAAAAGTAGTAGCTACTGAAACAGAGTCAAATACTGCATCGACAGCAATTCCATTTAGTCTTGCTTGCTCTTGTAATGGAATTCCAAGTTTTTTATATGTTTCTAAAAGTTTAGGGTCAAGTTCGTCTAAACTTTTTGGATTATCTTTCATATTTTTTGGTGCTGAATAATAATATAAATCTTGATAATCAATTTTAGGATACTTTGGCTTTTGCCAATTTGGCTCTTTTAAAAGTTTTAATCGCTCATAAGCTTTTAATCTAAAGTCTAACATCCATTGTGGTTCCTTTTTAATTTTAGAAATAAACTTTATCACATCTTCGTTTAAGCCCTTTGGAGCTCTAATATTTTCTATATCAGTAGTAAAACCGTACTTATAATCTTTCAAATTTGCTATCTCTTTTTCTCTAGTATCCATCTTTAAATTCTTCTTTCAGTATTTTCTTTTACGAGATCTTCTAAACTTTTTTTTTCAAAAAAATCATTAATATGGTTTTCAAGCTCGTCCCATAAATTATGTGTTAAACATTTTGTAGATTTGCCATTGCAACCTTTTTTAGAATCTTTTTTACACTGAACGGTTTTTACTTTTTCATCAACCGCATCAAAAATATTCGTAAGTTTAATTTCTTTAGCTTTTTTATTTAAAACATAGCCTCCCTGATTTCCTCTTACACTTTGAACAATTTCTTTTTTTCTTAGTTTAAAAAAAATTTGTTCAAGGTAATCAAGTGAGATACCCTGTCTTAGCGATATGTCTCTTAGAGATACTGGGTTTATACTGTTAAACCTTGCCAGATCAACTAAAGCCATTACCGCATATCTGCCTTTAGATGTTAGTTTCATAAAACCTATAATTTACTGGGATATATATAAACCCGACTAAAATAGTCAAGTATCAAGATTAAAAAAAAGACTAACATTTTGTCACGCAGTTGTGATAAACCTAATTTTTTTTTGAGAATGATAATCAATAACAATTATGGATAACAAAATTTTAGAAATTTTTATTCCTGGCCCTGCTGGGAGACTCGAGGCAAAATATTTTAAAAGCAAAAAAAATACAGCTCCTATTGCTTTAGTTCTTCAACCACATCCTCAATATGGTGGAACAATGAATAACAAAGTAGTTGTTGAAACTTTCAAAACGTTTATGGAAAACGATTTTTCAGTTTGTAGAGTTAATTTTAGAGGTGTTGGTAAAAGTGATGGTGAATTCGATAATGGTCAAGGTGAGTTAGCCGATGCAGCAGCTGCTTTGGATTGGCTGGAAAGAGAAAATTTTGACAATTCACAATGTTGGGTTTCAGGTTTTTCATTTGGTTCTCTAATTGCAATGCAATTATTAATGCGTAGACCTGAGATAAACAGATTTATTGCTATTTCCCCTCAGCCAAATGTATATGATTTTTCATTTTTATCACCATGTCCTACATCAGGAACAATGATTTACGGAAAGAAAGATGAATTAGTTCCTTTAGAATATATCACAGAATTAGATAAAAGATTAAGTGCTCAAAAAGGAATAAAAGTAGAATTTCAATCTGTAGCAGATGCAAATCATTTTTTTTCAAAAAATGAAGATCAGCTTATCAAGCATCTTGATAAATATATTAAAAAAGAAACTGCTCTTTATTAAAAGTTTTTTACTATTACTCCACCAGTAGTTGGTTCTTTACAACCAGTTGTATCAGGAAATGAAATAGGTAATTTTAAAAATGATCTAATAGCAAGATAAGCAAAGGCTTGTGACTCTACAAAATCTCCATCTATTTCATATAGATCAATAGGTTCAATAATTATTTTTTCAAAATTATTTTTTATACATTCTAAAAGATATTTATTTTTTCGTCCTCCACCACATACCAACCATTTATACGTATTCGAATGTTTTTTTTTGTGAGAATATCTCATTCCATTAGCAATGAGTGTTGCAGTAAAATTAGTAATAGTTGCAGCCCCATTCTCTAATGAAAGACCTTTGGCAAAAAAAATATCAAAATCTTTAACATCCAAAGATTTTTTATAATTAGAGTTTTCAGTAAAATTTTCTAAAGCTTGATTTAAAACTAATTTATCTACTTTGCCAGAGCTTGCTATTAAACCATCTTTATCATATTTTTTTTTAGAATTTTTTCTAATCCACTCATCTATCAAACAGTTTCCAGGCCCAATATCATAAGCATAAATTTTATCTTTAACCTCTAAATCTCTCCATTTAACTGAACAAGTAATATTCGAAATTCCTCCTATGTTTAAAATATTTAAGGGAAATTTTATGTCAAATTTTTTATTAATCTTATTTGCAAGAACATTATGAAAAATTGGTGTTAGTGGAGCACCTTGTCCTCCATTTTCCAAGTCTTTTTGTCTAAAATTATAAATAACTTTTTTTTTAATTAATTGAGATAAGAGATTTCCATCTCCTAGTTGTTTAGAGATTTTTTTTTCTGGTTCATGAAATACTGTTTGCCCATGAAAACCTATTAAATCCACTGACGATCTTGAAATTTCAAGAGTTTTTTTTACAGCTTTAACATGAAATAAAGTGATCTCACGCTCTAAATCTTTAACTTCATTTAAGTATTTACTTAATCTCTCTAAATTTGTGATTTTTTCTCTAATATTCAATATTTTTTGAATTAATTCTTTGTCATATTCAAAATATCTATCTAAAATTGATGAAAACTCTCTATGACCATCAGACTTAATAATTGATACATCCACTCCATCTAATGATGTGCCGCTCATAAGGCCAATTGCTGTATATATTTTGCCCATTCTTATTTTTTTTTATTAAATATTGTATATTGTGAAACTATAAACTTATGAATAAATTTTTGAAAGAATTTAAAGATAGAGGTTTTTTCTATCAATGCACTAGCGAAGATGATTTGTCAAAATTGTTAGATAATGAAAAAATCAATGGCTACATAGGTTTTGATTGTACAGCAGAAAGTCTTCATGTTGGTAGTCTTCTTCAAATAATGTGTTTAAGATTACTTCAGAAGCATGGACACAGACCTATTGTATTACTAGGAGGTGGAACAACAAGAATTGGTGACCCTTCTGGAAAAGATAAAACAAGAAAAATATTAAATGAAAAAGAAATAGATCACAATATTAAAAACATTGAGAAAATACTAAAAAACTTTTTAGATGTCAAAAGTCCAAAAACAAAACCAGTTTTTGTAAATAACTATTCTTGGCTTAAAAATTTGAATTATATTTCTTTTTTAAGAGATATTGGAAAACATTTTACAATTAATAAGATGTTAAGTTTTGATAGTGTGAAAACTAGATTAGAAAGAGAACAATCTCTAAGTTATATGGAATTTAATTATATGATTCTACAGGCTTATGATTTTTTAGAATTAAATAAAAAGAAAAATTGTGCTCTTCAAATAGGTGGTTCTGACCAATGGGGAAATATTGTGAATGGAGTTGAGCTAATAAAAAGATATTACAACAAACAAGCTTATGGATTAACGACTCCTTTGATTACTTTGGCTTCAGGAGCGAAAATGGGAAAGACAGAGACAGGTGCAGTTTGGTTAGATAAAAAAATTTTATCTGCTTATGATTATTGGCAATTTTGGAGAAATGTAGATGACAGAGATGTGATTAAATTTTTGAAAATTTTTACTGATCTTGAAATAAGTGAAATTAATAATTTACAAAACAAAAATATAAATGAATTAAAAATATTATTAGCAAACAAAGCTACAACAATGCTTCACGGGAAAAAAGCTGCTCAAAATTCAGAGAAAGCTGCTAAAGAAGCTTTTTCAGGTAATTCACTTGGTGATAATTTGCCATCATTAAAAATTACATCAAAAGATATTGATAAACATATGAATATTATTGATCTTATAATTTTATCTAAATTTGAAAATTCTAAAAGTGAAATAAGAAGATTATTTAAAGGTAATGCTATCAAGATAAATGATGAACTCCTTAAAGATGAAAAATTAATTATTAAAAAAGAACTATTTAATAAAAATTACTTAAAACTTTCTATTGGAAAAAAAAGGCATATAAAAATTGAACTTGCCTAATTCTTTTTAATTTTTTCTAAAGTTCGAGTTATAAATCTTGGTGTAAGAGTTTTAATCGGGTTTACGGACGTTTCTAAATTTTTTGGTGGTCCTTTAATTTTGAAACTGACACCAAAAACACCTTCACCAACTTTTTTTCCAACTAAAATATCTCCTATTAATGGTATTGAACTAATGGTTTTATTAATTGTGGTTGCTGGTACTAGTGTCCCTCTCAAACTTATTAAATTATCTTTCTCAATATAACCTTCCATTAATATTGAAATTGCAGGTCCGATTGCATAAATTTCCTCTATTACCATAAGATTATTAATATTAGCAAAGTTCATTTCAAACTCATCAAATCTAATACCTTCACCAGATAATAGATCAGCAATTCCTTGTAAAGATGCTAAAGTTAAAATTTTTGTTAATACAGGTAATTCTTTTAATTTAAAATCATATATTTTTAAACTTGATTTAGTTTCATTATTTTCTTTAACTGAATAGAAATCTAGTTCTCCTTCACTAAAACCTTTAATAAATTTATACCTATCAACTAAGGGTTTCGCTTTATTCGAAAAAAGTGTTGTAACTTTTTTTCCATTATTATTTTTTACTGTAAATTTGATTTTTTGTTGTTTGGAAAACTCTGAAATTAAATTAAGTTCTTCAATTTTACTATCAATAAAAACTATATCACCTTGTAAATTATTAATTATATTATTCTGATCTAAATAAACTTTTTCAATATCAATTTGTAATTTAAAATCATCATCAAAAAATTTTTGATTTTTCTTTTTTTTAGATTTTAAAAGCTTAGTAACTAATCTCTCTGCATTAAAACTATCGCCGATAATTTTATAATTTATGCCATCTTTTTTTAGCTCTAATTTATTTTTACGTTTTAATTTATCATCATAATTAAATTTAATATTTTCAACATAACTTATTTTGTAATTTTTGGAAAATTCTAAATTTTTAATAGATAAAATATTTTTATTTTCGAAAAATGTTATTTTATCAAAAAATAAATTTTTTCTTTCAAATATTCCTTTAATATTTAAATCTAAACTTGTATCTTTTTCTTTTTCATAGCTTAGAAAATCTACTACAAAAGGGTTTTCAATAATATTTAGATTTACATCAAAAATGTACTTATCTTTATTATTTGTGATCTTATAATTTACTTTATCTAAATTATCTTGAAAAAAAACATTTCCTGATCCAATTAAATCTATTTTGTTTTTAGTAAAATTTAACTCGATTTTATGATTTTCAAAGGTGATATCATCTTTCATCTTTGGTAAATAAGAACTCAAACCTAAAAAATTATTTATTTTTAATTTTTCAACATTAATAATTGATTTTATACCAAAATTTTTTATCTTAAACTTTTGATTTACTTTAAAAGTAAAATTCGAATTTGAATCGAAAGTAATTTCATTTAAATTTGTTTTTATAAAATTATTGTTAAATATCTCTTTAATTTCATTTTCATTTAAATTTAAATTTTTATTTTTTAATTTACCAGAAAATAAAAATCCGTTTTTTTCTTTTTGTCCTTTAAGCTCTGGTATATCCATGCTTTTATTATTAAATAATAATGAAACATCATTAAAATTTATTTCTTTTTCAGTAACTTGAAAAATAAGATTTAATTTACTAATCTTTTTTTTTAAAAATGATACTTGAAAATTATTAACAAACCCATTTATTTTGTAATTTTTATTAATTTTTCCAGCTTCATCAAATTCAAATTTTAAATCAGCAACAATGTATCCATCATCTATAAATTGTTCAGCAATTAACAATTTAGGATCATTTTTCATCATTCTTAGTAAACTTATCAAATCTTTTATAGGTATGGATTTCGTTGAAATCATTATCTCAGATAAGGCAAATTGATTATTAATAAGAGATTTAAGAGAAATTTTAGATTTTATATTTTCAAGTTCGACAAGTTTATTTCTAAAAATTAAATCTGTTCCCAATGTTTTTGCATTAATTGCAAAAGAAAACAAATTCAATTTTACAGTTACATCATTGATTTTAAGATTAAAATTTGAGTCAATTTCTTGTATTTTGGAAATTATTAGTTTGTTGAATCTATCAGTTTTTATTCCAATAGTGCTAAAATAAATAATTAAAGTTACTAATATTAATATTGAAGTTAGAGTAAATCTATAAATTAATTTTTTCATTTTATTTGATGTAAGGATTTTTCTAAAAATTCATCTATCTCTCCATCCAAAACTTTATCTGGACTTGTGCTTTCATGATTGGTCCTGTTGTCTTTAACTAACCTATACGGCTGTAAAACATAAGATCTAATTTGATGCCCCCAGCCAATTTCAGATTTAGAAGCTTCTGTACTTTGGTTTTGTCGTTCTTTTTTTTTCATTTCAAAATCATATAACCTCGCACGCAACATATTCATGCAAGTTTCTTTATTTTTATGTTGTGATCTTTCATTTTGACATTGCACAACAATTTTAGACGGTAAGTGTGTAATACGAACAGCACT
>CACLGJ010000009.1 GCA_902606445.1 uncultured Pelagibacteraceae bacterium | reverse complement strand
AAAGTTGCAGAAGCATAAATTGATCCAAATTGTCCCTGGGTAATAGAAAGTGTGTCACGTATGCTCGAATTAAATAGTCCAAGAAAAAAACTCTGTCCAAAACTTGAAAAAAATGTAAATATAAATCCAAATATAATTACTTTTAAACTTAAACTCTTAAACATATAAAAAATTTATGACTTGTAATGTTGCTTTCATAGGTCTTGGTGTCATGGGTTATCCGATGGCTGGTTATATATCAAAAGGTGGACACAATGTAACTGTTTTTAACAGAACGAAATCAAAAGCAGAAAAATGGGTGGGTGAATACAAAGGCAAAATAGCTGAAACACCTGCTGAAGCTGCAAAAGATGCTGAATATATTTTTACCTGTGTTGGAAACGACAATGATTTAAGAGAAGTTACTTTTGGTGACAATGGTATTTTTAAAACTATCAAAAAAGGATCTGTTTATGTAGATAACACTACTGCTTCTGCAACAATGGCTAGAGAAATTCATGAGTATGCAAAAAAAAATGGTTTTGGTTCTTTAGATGCCCCTGTATCTGGTGGACAAGCTGGTGCAGAAAATGGTGCTCTTACTGTTATGATTGGTGGAGATCAAGCTGACTTTGACAAAGCAAAAGATAAAATAGATTGTTACAGTAAAAAAATGAAATTACTAGGTGGTCCTGGTAATGGACAACTAGCCAAAATGGTAAACCAAATTTGTATTGCAGGATTAGTTCAGGGTTTATCTGAAGGAATCAATTTTGGAATGAAAGCTGGATTAAACATGGAAGATGTTATTGAAGTTATTTCAAAAGGTGCTGCTCAATCATGGCAGATGGAAAATAGATATAAAACAATGATTGATGATAAGTTTGATTTTGGTTTTGCAGTAGATTGGATGAGAAAAGATCTTAAGATTGCAATGGAAGAGGCTAAAAATAATGGTTCATTATTACCTGTAACTGAATTAGTCGATAAGTATTATGGTGAAGTTCAGGGTATGGGTGGTAATCGTTGGGATACATCTAGCTTAATCAAAAGATTTAGAAAGTAGACTCGTATGCAGCCAGCATACTATGAAAATTTCGAAGAAATTCAGAACAAGTATTGGTCTATGCTAGATGATGCAGTAACTAATAGAGGTTCACAATTTAGAATACCTGTTTTCATTTGTGCTCATCAAGATGAAGTTGATGGTAGGATTGTTGTTTTACGTAAATCTGATAGAGCAAACAATCTATTGCAATTTCATACAGATTTTAGATCTCCTAAGGTAGATATTCTTAAAAAAAATAAGAATGCCTCTCTAGTTTTTTATGAAAAAGAAGAAAAGATACAATTAAGAGTAAAAGTAGAGTGCGAAGTAAATAATCAAAATTCTATAACAGAAGAATCTTGGAAAAAAACTCAACATATAAGCAGACGTTGTTACTTAACAGATAGTCCTCCAGGAACAGCATCAGAAAATCCAACTTCTGGAATGATATCTAAATTAGAAGATTTTGATTATACAATGGAACAAAGTGAAGAGGGTTTAAAAAACTTTACTGTTATTAAATGTAAAATTAAATCAATAGAATGGCTATATCTTGCAGCCAAAGGTCATAGAAGAGCTAGATTTGATTTGGAAAATAATAAAGTCAATTGGCTTGTTCCTTAATAATTAATTTTTTGTAAAATATTTCCTTCAACACCTAAGAGATAATAACCTTGGCTATCTTTACTCATATTTCTCGTAGAGCAACTTGTACTAAATCTTGTCTTCCAATTATATCTTCCAGCTTCTTTTAATTTTTTTATTATATGTAAATAATTTGGATGTTTATATTTACCAAGCTCAAATAAACAGAAAATTTTATATGGATCATATGCATTTTCTCTTGTAGGTGTTAAGTAAACTGAATCCATAAATTGTGGACACATATCTATATTGTGTGCATATATTCTTCCAATTTTAGGACTACTAGGATCTACTGAATTTAACATTGTCCTTTTGTCTCTGTTTTTTAAATGATTATCATGGCTCTTTAGATTTGATGATTTAACCCAAGGCATACAGTTTGTTCCCATTCCCTGAGTATGAAGTAACTCATGCAATAAAATTGCAGCTTTTCTTTTATCAGTACTAACAGATTTATTTCGTAAAAATATTGAACCAAATCCTACTCCTGCCTCTCCACCGTCGACACTATTGATATCGGCGAAATTAAAATAAATTTTTTTACTATTTGTTTGACCTTTTCCTTTATATAAAAAAGGTGTTATGTCATTGTTGGCCCACTTATGGAGATCTTTAAAGTTTTTATCCATTCTTATAAAAGTAATATCTAATTTTCCATCTGATCTATAATCTAACTTATATTTACGTGGAACCTTGTCGCCTTTTTTATTTCTACTAGTAGAAATTTCCATCCATTTATTCGCCATTAAGATAATTTTTTCCATTTTCCCATTTATATCTAATTCTCTATCCTCACTATCTTTAGCTAATAAATAATTAAAATGAATTTGATAATCATCATTTACATCAGGTTGATCCTCAAAAAATCTTCCAGGTTTTTTATCATTTTCATCAATTTCTAAATTCATCTTTCTACTTGCAATAGGTTCGTCAATATTTGTCCAAACAATTTTGTCGTTAATTGCAAACAAAAAACATTCATTTTGAGTGTACTTTTTTGCTCCTTTCATACAATTTTTGTAAGCTTGTTCATGTACTTTATCATTTATATCTTTTACAATTTTAAAACCAGTTGCCCATCCTCCTTCACCTGTTGATCCATAAAAAATTAATTTTTGTTTCTTTTTTTGAGATTTCTGAAGTTGTTTTTTGTAAAATTTTTCAAAATCATACCAATAATTAATCCCTCCTGAACCTGGGACTTTAATTTCTGCAAAACTAAAATTAGTGAATAATAAAGTTAGGAATAAAATTAAAAATTTTTTCATTAATTTAGAATACAGATTTTGAATATTTTTTCCAATTTTCTTGATAATGTTTAGTGTTTTCTGCTACAGCTTTTTTTTCTTCTTCAGTAACTTCTCTAACAACTTTGCCTGGGGACCCAACTACTAATGAGTTGTCTGGTATTACTTTATTTTCAGTAATCAAAGCCTTTGCTCCAATTATACAATTTTTTCCAATCTTAACTTTGTTAAGAATCACTGCTCCTATTCCTATTAAACTATTATCCCCTATCGTACATCCATGAAGCATTACTAAATGCCCAACTGTCACATTTTTTCCAACTTTTAATGGGCAACCTGGATCTGTGTGTAAAACACTTCCATCTTGAATATTTGACCCCTCAGCTATATGGATATTTTCAATATCTCCTCTTAGAGTGGCATTAAACCAAATACTTGTATTTTTTTCTAGCGTAACGTCACCAATAACTACTGCATTAGGCGCTACCCAATTTTCGCCAGAGTTTTTGGGTTTTTTATCTTTTAAATCGTAAAACATAATTTATATATTATTACATTATGCCAATACAAACTCCAATATGTGATTTTGGTCAAAAGGCTCATGACTTTAAGCTTAAATCTACAGATAATAAAATATTATCTTTAAATGATATCAAAGGTGAAAATGGAACTTTAATTATGTTTATCTGTAATCATTGCCCTTATGTTAAAGCTGTTACAAAAGATATTGCTGAAGACTGTAAAAAATTAAAAGATGTTGGAATTAATTCTGTTGCTATCTGTGCAAATGATGCAGAAAATTATCCTGAGGATTCTTTTGACAATATGATTGAATTTGCAAAAAAAAATCAATTTGATTTTCCATATTTAGTAGATGAAACACAAGAAATAGCTAAGACTTATAATGCAGTATGTACACCAGACTTTTTTGGTTACAACAAAGACTTAGAGCTTCAATATAGGGGTAGACTCAGAGAGCTTAAAAATTTAGTTCCAGTTAGAGAAGGCGAAAGTGATTTATTAAAAGCAATGAAGCTAATTGCTGAAAAAGGTAAAGGACCTGAAAATCAAATACCAAGTGCTGGTTGTAGTATCAAGTGGAAAATATAATTAATGTATCTGATTGTTACTAAATCATTTCCCCCAGAAATTGGTGGCATGCAAAATTTAATGTGGGGACTAGCAAAAGAGTTTTCAAAAAATTATTTAATTAAAGTTTTTGCTGATTATCAAGATGGTCATAAAGAATTTGATGAAAAAGTAAATTTTTCTATTGAAAGAGTTGGTGGGATAAAATTTTTAAGAAAAATTAGAAAAGCTCAATTAATTGATGAAGTTTCAAAAGAGAGTAAAGTTGAGGCTATTTTTGGAGATCACTGGAAAAGCTTGGAGCTTCTTAAAACTAATAAGAAGAAATATTGTTTAATTCATGGAAAAGAAATTAACCATCCACGTGGAAGTAAAATTAATATTAGAATATTGAAAGTTTTAAATAACGTTGAAAAAGTAATAGCTAATTCAAATTATACTAAAAATTTAGCGATTGAAATTGGAGTTAGTGAAAATAAAGTTACTATTATCAATCCTGGAGTTGATCAAGCCAAAGAGTTGGATGAAAAATCCTTAGAAAAAGTTGAAAGTTTATTAAAAGTTAAATCTCCAAGATTAATTACTATTTCAAGATTTGATAAAAGAAAAAATCATGAAAAAGTCATTATGGCTATTAGAAATCTTAAAGAAATATATCCAGATATTGTTTATATCTGTATTGGATATGGAGATGAAGAAGATAATATAAAAAAACTTGTAAAAGAGCTTAATCTTGATTCTCAAGTAATGTTTTTTAAAGATATATCTGAAAACTTAAAAAATGCTTTACTATCTAAATCAAATATTTTTGTCATGCCGTCTATAAAATATAGGACTTCAGTCGAAGGATTTGGTATAGCTTATGTGGAAGCTGCTCAATATGGTGTTCCATCACTTGGTGGAAAAGATGGTGGGGCTTCAGATGCAATAGCACATGAAAAAACTGGATTAATTTGTGATGGTTATAATTTAGACGATATTTATTCATCATTCAATTCAATGTTAAAAAATAAAAAATACTTAGAATATGGAAAAAATGCAAAAAACTTTGTCACAAAGTTCTATTGGTCAAATATTGTTGACAAATATAAAGATATCCTAAACCAAGATTGTTTATAGTTCATTTATACTTATAGTCGTTTATCTATGTCCAATAATAAATTAGCTATCTTTTTAATAATCACTTCTGTTTTTTTTGGAACTGTAATGCTCTCATTTTTAAGAATAGCTCAAGAAGATGTAAATGTTTATGTGGCAGGTTTTTTTAGATTTCTATTTGGTTTGGTTATTATTTTGCCGTATATACTTAGAAAAAAAGATACAGTGCTTAAAACCGCTCATCTTAAGCAGCATTTTTTAAGAGCAATGCTTGGATTGCCTGCAATGCTTTTATATTTTTCAGCTTTAGTTCTGCTTCCTATTGAAAAACTTACAGCAATATCTTTTGTAGTTCCTTTAATTGTAACAATACTTGCAGTATTTTTTTTAGGAGAAAAAATTTATATTTATAGAACTTTAGCTTTGATACTTGGTTTTAGTGGAATGTTGGTAATTATTCGACCAGGTTTTGTGGATATATCTGTTGGAGTTTATATGGTTTTACTTTCAGCGTTACTCTGGTCAATAAATATAATTATAACTAAAAAAATTTCTAAAGATGATAGCGCAATTACTATTCTGGCTTATCAATCTATTTTTATGAGCTTACTAAGTTTTTTTATTGTTATATTTTTTTGGGAAATGCCAGGCTTAAATACATTCATTTACCTAATCTTAGCAGCCATGTGTGGAACCATTTTACATTTGGCACTTAACCATGCATTTAAATTAGTGGATGTAAGCATGACGCAACCTTATTCTTTTTTAAACTTAGTTTTTGCCTCTATTATAGGATATTTTGTATTTGATGAAATCCCAGATCTTTATACTTGGATAGGCGCTCTTATAATATTTACTGGTGTGGTTATTATTTCTTATAGAGAAATGAAGTTGGACAAAGAAATAATCAGAAAAAGAGTGGATATTAAGAATTAGTTTTTTTTTAAAACTAAAATAAAAAATTAGATAATCTCTCAAAAACTTTTTCAGAACTTAAATTATCAAGATCACTTACTTCTATAGCTTTGAAATTTTCTCTTTCAATACTTACTTTGTAAGCTGTAGTATGTTTGCCAAATAAAGTGAGACCTTTGGCTCCGACATGTGCTGCAATATGAGCTGGCCCTGTATCATTTGCTATAACAAAAGAACTATTTTTAATTAAATAAGTTAATTGAGAAATATCTAATGCTTTTCCATTATCTAATAAAGCTAATGCATTTATATTTTTTGCATCATTAATTTCTGAAGGCCCTGGTGCAGTTAAAATTTTATACTGATCACCATATTTATTTAAAATTAACTCAATAAGTTTATTGTAATGAGGCCATTTTTTTATTGTCAAATGAGGTGAACAAAAAGGAAATAATAAAATATATTTATCAAAATTATAAAAATTTTTAATTTCACTAATGTCGGTAGCGGCCCAACTAAAGTCTGGCTTTAAAGTGTTTGAGGTGTTTAAACCAGACTCTTTTAATTGGTGATCAAATCTTTCAAGTACTGAAATTTTATCAAATTCATCCTTTTTATTACTTGATGGCAAAGTTGTAATTGAACTCGACCAAACTATTTTATCAGCTTTTGGAAAAAGAATGTGTTTGTAAAAATTAGTTCTAGAGGAATTTTGTAAATCAAAAACTTTTAAAAAGTTGTGTTTTTTTAATTCACGCATTAAAAAATATAAATAAATCAAATTATATCTTGGCAGCCTTTTGTCTAAAATCACTGTATGAATAAAAGGATTTTTCTTAAATAAATCTAAGTAAGATTTTGTAGTAAGTAAATAAATTTGATCATTTTTATGATTCTCAGATATATCTTGAATTGCACCACTAGCCTGAGCTATATCTCCTAGAGATCCATGTTTAATAATTAAAATATTGGACATATTTTGAATAACTTAACATAGTATAAAATATTATGAATAAAATTTTAGTAGAAGTCTCTGTTGGAGAACTTTTCGATAAAATTTCTATATTAGAAATAAAACAAGAAAAAATTAAGAACCTTGAAAAACTTGAATTTATTAATGAAGAACATTCAATTTTAAAGTCTCAACTTAATCAAAATATTCAAACTGATGAAAAATTAGAAAAATTATTTATATTGTTAAAAGAAATTAATTCAAAGTTATGGATTATTGAGGATGATAAAAGATTATGTGAAAAAGAAAAAGATTTTGGAGAAAAATTTATTAAACTTTCAAGAGATGTTCATTTTTTAAATGATGAAAGAGCTAGGATTAAACTTGATATTAATATTCATTCAGGTTCAAAAATTAGAGAAATAAAAGAGTACAAGAAATATTAATGTTTAAAAACATAATCAAAAAAATTGCTGGATATGGTGGTTACAAATTTATAAAAAAAATGGACCATGAATTAGAGAATACCTCTAATTATAATAAAGAATTGATTGAAAATTTTTCTAAATATACCATGACATCAAATATGAAAATTTTTTCTCTTATTAAAGCGTTTGAATATATTAATAAATTCAAGATAGCTGGAGATTTTGTTGAATGTGGTGTCTACACGGGTGGAAATATAATGATATTAAAAAAATTAATAGAAAAAAACAACTTAAAAAAAAAAATTTATGCTTATGACACATTTGAAGGAATGACAAGTCCTTCATCTAGCGACATAAAAATTGATGGAACAGTTGCTAGTGAAAAAATTTTAAAAAAAGATAATTGGTCTAGTTGTTCTTTAGAAAAAGTAAAAGAAAATTTTGCTGAAATGAATTTAGAATTAGATAATATTCAATTTGTAAAAGGAAAAGTAGAAAATACATTAAAAATTTCAGAAAATTTACCTAACAAAATATCAATATTAAGGCTCGATACTGATTTTTATGAGAGTACTAGAATAGAGCTAAAATACTTATATCCCTTACTTGTTGAGGGAGGGATTTTAATCATTGATGACTATGGTAGTTGGTTGGGTTCTAAAAAAGCTACAGATGAATATTTTTCAGAAAAAAAAATTTTTATGCATTTTATTGATCACTCAGCAAGAATGATAATAAAATAATTAAATGCCTTCAGCAAAAATAAAAAAATTTAAAGTTGTTTAAATAACATTTAATTTCCATTGAATGTATTTAATATGTAATTATAGTGTTTGATCATGGCTCTTCATTTTTCACTTAAGGAATTTAAATCTAGAAAATCTAAAGTTTTAAGATCAATGAGAGAGCAAAATCTTGATGCCTTACTTATGTTTAGACAAGAGTCTATGTATTGGTTAACTGGATACGACACCTTTGGATATGTTTTTTTTCAAACATTAGTGCTTGATAAAAATGGAAATACTATTCTTCTGACAAGAGCTCCAGATTTGCGACAAGCGCAAAATACTTCTAATATCGAAGATATTAGAATTTGGGTTGATAAAGATAACTCAAATCCAACAAATGATCTTAAATTGATTTTAAACGAATTATCTTTAAAAGGAAAAAAAGTTGGTATTGAGTATGAAGCTTACGGAATGACAGGACGTAATGCTATGAGATTAAACAAATCTCTGGAAAATTATTGTAATGTCGAGGATCAATCTGAATTAATTACAAAACTTAGGGTCATTAAGTCCCAGGAAGAAATTATTTATGTTAGAAAAGCAGCTGAACTTGCTGATAATGCTTTAGAACAAGCTTGGAAATATAGTAAGGCTGGTGCAAGTGAAGCAAAAATTTTAGCTGAAATGCAAAAGGCAGTTTTAGAAGGTGGAGGAGACTATCCTGCAAATGAATATATTATTGGTTCAGGACATAACGCACTCTTATGCAGATACCAAGCGGAAAAAAGAAATTTATCATTACAAGATCAATTAAGTATTGAATGGGCTGGTACTTTTAAACACTATCATTCAGCAATGTTTCGAACCATTCCTATAGGTAAAGCTGATCCTAAGCATATTAAAATGCATGAGGCTTGCGTTGAGACTTTGACAAATTGTGAAAATAAATTGAAACCAGGTAATAAAGTTGGAGAAATTTTTGACGTACATGCAAAAACATTTGATGATCTTGGATATAATAAATCAAGAATGAATGCTTGTGGTTATTCTCTAGGATCAACTTTTTCTCCTAATTGGATGGATTGGCCAATGCTATACACAGGTAATCCTTATATTATTGAGTCTGGAAATATATTTTTTATGCATATGATCTTAATGGACTCAGAAAACCAACTTGCAATGAATCTAGGTGAAACTTACTTAGTTACTGATAAGGGTAATGAAAGACTTGGAAAACAAAAATTAGATCTAGTAATACTTTAATTAAAACTATATTTTTTCTCTAAAAATTTTATTACATTGTGAATAATAAAAGTCATAAACAAGTAGATACCTCCTGCAACAATAAATACTTCGATCGGCTTAAATGTTGTTGAAATTATATATTTTGCAACACCAGTAAGATCCATTAGAGTGACTGTGCTTGCTAAGGAAGTGCCCTTCATCATTAAAATAATTTCATTTCCATAAGCTGGTAATGATTGTCTAATAGCTATTGGAATTTGTATTTTATAAAATATAATTTTGTTAGAAATGCCAAGGCTTTGACCAGCTTCGATTACACCTGGTTTAATTGTTTGAAATGCAGATCTCAGAATTTCCGATGTATAAGCTCCAGTATTTAATGCAAAAGCAATAATTGCACACCAATATGGTTCTTTCAAAATAACCCATAAAAATGTAGTTCGTAAATATTCAATTTGTCCTAAGCCAAAATAAATAATGAATATCTGTACCAGAAGTGGGGTGCCTCTAAATACGTAAGAATATCCATAAGCAAACTTATTAATAAAAATATTTTTATTTAATCTTAAAATAGCAAACAAAAGTCCAACAAATAATCCAACAACTAAAGAAACTGTTAAAAGTTTTAAAGTTATCACTGCAGCATTAAGTAACTTTGGAAAACTGTTAATCATTAATTCAAAATCCATTAATACCCCCTGCTATATCTAATCTCTAATCTATTGATTAACTTCATGCTAAAAAAAGTTAGTAATAAGTATAAAACTGCAGCGAAAGAATAAAAGAATAACGGATCTCTTGTTGAACCTGCTGCAACATAAGATTGTCTCATAATTTCTACTAAACCAGTCACAGAGATTAAAGATGTGTCTTTAAGTGTTATTTGCCAAACATTACTTAAATTAGGTATGGCCAATCTTAAAGTTTGAGGAAGTATAATCTTAATAAATTTACCAAATTTACTTAAACCTAAAACATTAGCAGCTTCAAACTGACCTTTATCAATTGATTGAACTGCTCCTCTAAAAACCTCAGTTGAGTAAGCTCCTGAAATTATTCCTATTGCAAAAGCTCCAGTGACAAATGCGTTTATTTCTATGTATTCATTGTAACCAAAAATGGAGGCAACATACATTACTGCACCTGTTCCTCCAAAAAAGAAAAGGTAAATCACTAATAATTCTGGAACACCTCTAATTAATGTGGTGTACGAATTAGCTAATAAATTTAAAAATTTATTTTTTGAAAGTTTAAGTGGAGTAAAAATTGCTGCAAAACTAAAACCTATTATCATTGCTGTAATTGATACAGCTATAGTCATTAGGGTTGCGTAAAATAATTCATCTCCCCAACCGGTATCTCCAAATGCTAGAAGTTCCATAGAGATTGGCGACTATACATTATAGTCGCCAAATCTAAAATTTAATTACATAGAAGCGTCGAAACCGAACCATTTAGTAGCTATTCTACTAATATCTCCGTTCTTTCTTGCTTTATTAATTGCAGCATTAAACTTTTTCAAAAGTTCAGTATCATCTTTTCTAATACCAACTCCAACACCATTACCAAATGCACCACCTGAAAAAGTTGGTCCAGTTAATACAACTGGCTTTCCAGATTTTTCAGCATAATCACTAAACGCAACAGCAGCTGCTAAGGCAGCATCACATCTACCTGATGCTAAATCAAGGTTTACTTCATCTTGTGTTTTGTAAGTTCTTACATTTACACTTCCAACATCACCAGAATCTAAGAAGTTTTGATGAATGGTTGCAGTTTGAACACAAACTGTTTTACCAGCTAAAGCACCTGTAAGAGTTTTAAGTGCTTTTTTTGCTGCAGCATTAGGTTTAGTTAAGTTTATTCCAGCAGGTGTATCTAAACCTTCTAGACTAGAACCTTTCATTACTGCTAATGAAGCTACTTCATCTGCATAACCTTGAGAAAAACTAATTGCTTTTTGTCTTTCTGCAGTAATTGACATCCCAGCCATTATTGCATCAAACTTTCTCATGATTAATGCTGGTATCATTCCATCCCAATCTTGCTCAACAATAGTACATTGTTCACCAATGTATCTACAAAGTGTGTAAGCTAATTCTACTTCAAAGCCTATTAACTTACCTGCCTCATTTTTTGAGTTCCATGGAGGATAGGCACCTTCTGTTCCAATTTTAATTTTGTCAGCATTAGCATTTCCTATTACTAGTAATGAAAGTAAAACTGAAAAAATAGTTTTTTTGAATATATTCATTATAATCTCCTTTAATAAAAAAAATTAGTATTTCACAATTTAGAGATTTAAAAAAGAAAAAATTAATGATTTATTGAAGAAGAAAAGTTCCAAGAACAATCAAAACTAGGTATATAAACTCTTGATAAATTAGTATTTCCAAAATGATGGTTAAAGACATTTAGCCAATTTTCAACTTGAAGAGGTTTTTTGTCTTGACTTCCTACTTGAGCAGTTATTACTCCTTTAGGTTTAAGAATTCTTATTAATGAATCCATATTTTTTGATGCTAAATCAATACAAAATTGATCATCATTTAAATCAACAAATATGTGATCATAAGTGTCGTCATTAACAGATTTAATACTCTCAAAAGCATCACCCCAAACACATTTGACTGAATTTTTTTCTGTAGCTTTATTTCCTATTTCACCTAAGTGTTTATTACAAACTTCTACAACTTCTGGATCAAGTTCATACCAGTCCACAAAATTAAATTTTTTAGAGATACATTCTCTTGCTACGCCACCGTCACCTCCACCAATTATTGCAGTTCTTTCCTTATTTTGATTCAATTTCAATCCAGCACCAACAAAAGTCGAGCTATACAAATGTTCATCTGAAGCTGCTACTTGAATTTCGCCGTCAATAAATAATGATTTTCCAAATTGTTCCAGATCTAAAATTTCGATGTGTTGACCAACCCTAGATTTAAAATCTTCTAACACATCATTTACAACATAAGATTTCTGTAATCCAGGTGTACTATAAATGTCATGATATAATCCTTTAGTATCTCTATTAAATTCTTTTTTTACTATTCTTTTATGCTTAAATTCTTTTTTTATTATATCTAGAGCAATTGAAGGATTAATTTTTCCACATGTAAAAAAATCAAAACTAATAATCCCTTTCTCAGGAAAGGTATGAAAACTTATATGACTTTCAGCTAACAATGCTAAAATTGTAAATCCTTGTGGTTCAAATTTATATTTTGAAATATTTAAAATTGTAACTTTTGCAGCTTCAGCTATTTCTTTTATAACTCTCTCAAACACTGAAGGGTCGTACTCTTTAGTAGTACCAATTATATCCAAAGTAATATGCTCCCCTACTTTAATCATGTTACCCTTTTTTATAATTTTTAGCTTTTTCCAAAACTTTTTTCATCTCTTCAAATGAAAGAATCTTGGGTTTCCCTAACTTTAGTGCAATAGTATATTGATGACAAATATTTTCTATCTCTTGTGCAAGTTCAAAAGCTTGTTCTAAATTTTTTCCAAAAGCAACCTGGCCGTGATTAGACATTAAGCACGCACTTCTATTTTCTAGGGCTTTAATAACATTATTCGAAAGTTCCTCAGTTCCAAAAGTAGCATAATCTGCACATTTAATGTCCTCACCTCCAGCAAGAGCAATCATATAATGAAACGGTGGTATCGATTTTCCATGCGAAGATACAGCTGTTGCGTGTGGAGAATGAGAATGAACAATTGCTTGGGCATCATTTTTATTAATATAAATATCTCTATGAAATCTCCATTCAGATGAAGGTTTATTGGTTGAGCCTTTGTTTTCTTCCTCTTCTTTTAATCCCATAAAAACAATATCCTCTGGTTTTAATGTTTCATATTTTTTTCCAGATGGAGTTATCAAATAACCATTTTTACTATTCTCTTCAGATCTTAAAGATATATTTCCTGATCTAAGTGGTGAGAGATTTGTTGAATTTAATTTTAGAGAATATTCGATTATTTGATTTCTTTGATCTAAATTTTTCATTTAAATAAATTTTTTAATCCTTCTGATGATGCTTCACATACACCTTTTTCTGTTATTAATCCTGTCACATATTTTGCTGGTGTTACATCAAAAGCTAAATTTATCGCCTTACTTTTTATTGGATAAATTTGTATTTTTTTAATTTTTCCTTCCTCATCTAAACCCTCCAGATGAGATAGTTCTTCGGAATTTCTTTCCTCTATAGGTATTTCTTTATGATTTTTAATATCCCAATCAATTGTCGAACTTGGTAGAGCAACATAAAAGGGAATATTGTTATCATGAGCAGCCAATGCTTTGAGATACGTTCCAACTTTGTTACAAACATCACCATTAGATAATGTTCTATCTGTTCCTACAATGCACATATCAACTTCACCTCTTTGCATCAAAATACCACCTGTATTGTCTGCAATGATTGTATTTTTAATGCCCTCTTCATTCAATTCATAAGAGGTTAAATTGGCCCCTTGGTTTCTTGGTCTCGTTTCATCAGCCCAAACATGAACGGGAATTCCTTTTTTATGTGCATGATAAATTGGTGAGGTTGCAGTACCCCAATTAATTGTAGCAAGCCACCCTGCATTACAATGAGTTAAAATATTGACTGTATCTTTTTTTTTATTGTAAATTTCTTCAATAATCTTAAGGCCATTTAATCCTATTTTTTCACAAAACTTTATATCATCCTCACAGATTTCATTTGCTTCACTCAAAGCTTTTTCTAAAATTTTATCACTATTTACGCCTGATAATTTATTCATCATTCTATTAACAGCCCACTTAAGATTAATTGCTGTAGGTCTTGAATTAATTAATTCTTCAGCTGATTTTTTTAAAAAAGATTGATCATTATTTTCAATAATAGCTAATACTAATCCAAAAGCTGCTGTCGCTCCTATTAATGGTGCACCTCTCACCTCCATAACTTTAATTGCATTTATTGTATCTTTAACCGTTTTAAGGTCCTTTATTATAAATTGGTGTGGAAGTTTTGTCTGATTAATTATTTTAACAACATTGTTTTCAAACCAAATAGTACGATACTCTTTTCCCTCTATTCTCATTTATTAAGAACCCTGCCTGCAACTGTTTTGAGTTTATCTATAGTTTTTTTTGTTCTTTTTTCTGGAGCAGTTATTATTGCCACATCTAGACAATTGTTAGTTGGATCTTTAGGGTCAATATGATTTTCGAAGTTTTCTATCAAATTTTTAATCATATTTTTAGCTTTTGCTGCATTGTCTAATAAAACTTTAACAACTTGTTGAACATCAACATTTTCATGATCTGGATGCCAACAATCATAATCAGTAACCATAGATACAGATGCATATTTAATTTCTGCCTCTCTAGCTAATTTTGCTTCAGGCATATTGGTCATGCCAATAACATCAGCTTTCCAAGATCTATACAAATTAGACTCAGCTAAGGTCGAAAATTGAGGTCCCTCCATAACAACATAAGTACCATTTCTTTGATAATCAATTTTTTCTTTTTTAATTGCTTCTTCACATGCATTCATTAAAGCATTAGATGTTGGATGAGCCATGGAAACATGAGCTACAATTTCATCATCAAAAAATGTTTTTTCTCTGGCAAACGTTCTGTCTATAAACTGATCAACGATTACAAATTTACCTGGTGGCAATTCTTCTTTTAAAGAACCAACTGCAGAAACTGATACAATGTCCGTTACCCCTAATTGTTTTAGGGCATCGATATTAGCCCTAAAGTTAATTTTTGTTGGAGATATAAAATGACCTCGCCCATGTCTTGGTAGGAAATAAACCTCTTTATTGTTATAATTAGTTTTTAAAATTTTATCAGAAGTTTTTCCCCAAGGAGTATTTAGATCCAATAATTCTCTATTTTTGAACTCTTCAACATCATAAAGACCGCTACCACCTATTATTGCTAATTTATTTATTGTCATGTTAAAAATTTAATTTAATTATGTTTTTATAATTAAGTATTATGAATTTAAAAGACTTTATCAGATCTATTCCAGATTATCCTAAAAAAGGCATTTTATTCAGAGATATTACAACACTCATAAAAAATGAAAAAGCTTTTGAGAATTGTATTAACCTAATAGTTGAAAGATCTAAAAATTATAGAATTGACAAAATTGCTGCGATTGAATCAAGAGGTTTTGTATTTGCTTCTGCAGTTTCATACTTATTAAAAAAACCTTTCATAATGTTACGTAAAAAAAACAAGTTACCTGGAGATGTATATTCAGTCGACTTTGAATTAGAATATGGCACTGCTACAATTGAAGTGCATAAAGATTCTATTGAAAAAAATGATAATATTTTAGTCATTGATGACCTTATTGCTACAGGAGGCACAGCAGAGGCTGCAGCTAAATTAATTGAAATTTCAGGTGGAAAAGTATCTTGTTTTATATTTGTTATTAATCTTTTTGATTTAAATGGATGTGAAAATTTGATCAAAAAAGGTTATAAAGTTGAAAATTTGATAGAATTTCCAGGACATTAAAATTTAAAATGAAAAAAATTATTGTTACAGGTGGATTAGGTTTTATAGGTAGTAATTTAATAGATTTATTAATAAAAAAAAATTATTATGTCATCAATATTGACAAAGTAACCTACTCCTCTAATTTTTATAATACTCTAGAATATAAAAATTCTGATAAATACAAATTTATAAAGTGTGATATTAGAAGTAAAAAACTAAAAAAAATATTTTTTAAATATAAACCAGTAGCTATATTCAATCTTGCAGCTGAAACACATGTTGATAGATCGATTGATACTCCAGAAAGTTTCATACAAAGTAATATAGTGGGAGTTTTTAATTTACTTGAATGCTATAAAATATTTGTAAAAAAAAATAAATCAAAATTAATTCATATTTCTACTGACGAAGTTTATGGTGATGTTTTGTCTGGAAGATCAACAGAAGATTATCCTTACAAACCAAGTTCACCTTATGCTGCTAGTAAGGCTGCTTCAGACCATTTAGTTAGTTCATATGTAAGAACTTTTAAAATTCCAGCAATTATAACAAACTGTTCTAACAACTACGGTCCCAAACAGCATCCAGAAAAACTTATACCGAAACTTATATATAATATCTTAAATAATAAGCCATTACCTATTTATGGCAAAGGAACAAATTCAAGAGAATGGATTTATGTAAAAGATCACTGTGAAGCTTTAATAAAAATATTCAAAAAAGGGAAAATTGGAGAATTTTACAATATAGGGTCAAATAAAAATTTAAGTAATTTACAAGTTTCAGAAGAATTATTAAAAATTTGCAAATCAGTGACTAAATTAGGAAAAAAAGTGAAAATTTCCTTTGTAAAAGATAGACCAGGTCATGACATCAGATATGCATTAAACAGTAATAAAATTAAGAATAAACTTGGTTGGAAACCTAGAACAAATTTTAAACAAGGTATTAGGTTAACTTTTCAATGGTATTTGAAAAATAAAAATTATTATAAATCTTTATCCAAAAAAGATATTATTAAAAGACTTGGAACTAAATGATTAAAAAAGGAATTATATTAGCTGGAGGACAAGGTACAAGAATGAGTCCCTTAACAAAAGCAGTGAATAAACAATTGCTCCCTATATATGATAAACCACTTATTTTTTATCCATTATCGATATTAATGTTAGCTAAAATTAAAGATATATTAATTATAGTAAATAAAGGTCAATTAGACCAATATAAAAAGATTTTGCCTCACGGAAATAATTTAGGGATAAAAATTACTTATAAAGAACAAGATAAACCAAGAGGTTTACCAGATGCATTTATTTTAGGTGAAAAATTTATAGGAAAAAGCAATGTAGCAATGATACTTGGTGATAATTTTTTTTATGGTCAAAATTTATCAAGCAAATTGCTTCGAAACACAAAACTGAAAAACGGAGCAAAGATTGTGTTATATAAAGTTCAAAAACCAGAATCGTTTGGTGTTGCCAAAATAAACTCTAGTAACAAAATCATATCTATCAAAGAAAAACCAAAAAAGTTTTTTTCTGATCTTGCAATAACTGGTCTTTATTTTTTTGATAATAAAGTAGTGAATTTTGCAAAAAAATTAAAACCTTCAAAAAGAAATGAATTAGAAATAGTAGACTTATTAAATATTTATAGAAAAAAAAATAGATTAACTGCTGATTTAATTGGAAGGGGTGGTGCTTGGTTAGATACTGGTTCTATTGAGGATTTTTATAAAACTTCTTCTTTTGTCTCTGCAATAGAAAATAGACAAGGCTTTAAAATTGCCTGTTTAGAAGAGATAGCATATAATTTCAAATGGATTAAAAAAAATCAAATTAAAAATGCAATAAAATTTTATGGTAATTGTAATTATTCTAAATATCTAAATAACTTAATTTCTTAATATTGATTAAAAATAAAAACAAAATTTTAGTAACAGGTGGTAATGGTAGATTTGCTAAAGTACTTAAACGCGAAAATACAAAGTTAAATTTATATTTTTCCTCAAAAAAAGAGTGTAATATCTTGAGTGAAAAATCTATATTAAAAGTCGTTAAAAAAATTAAGCCAAAAATTGTTCTTCATACTGCGGCTTTATCAAGACCAATGAATATCCACGAAACAAATATAAATAGAAGTATAGACTTGAATATTATAGGCACAGCGAATCTAGTTAAAATTTGTAATAAATTTAATATAAAAATTGTTTATTTTTCAACAAGCTATGTATATGAGGGAACAAAAGGAAATTACTCAGAAGACAGCCCAGTAAAACCTTTTAATAATTATGGTTTATCCAAGCTAGGTGGAGAAACTGCAGTTTCTATGTATAAAAACTCACTTATACTAAGATTAACAATGACTGAAAAACCATTTATGTATAAAAAAGCTTATTATAATTTGAAATCAAATTATATGTTTCATGAAGATTTAGTAAAAATTTTACCTAAATTAATTAAAAAAAAAGGTATTTTTAATGTTGGCGGAAAGTCACAATCTGTGTTCGCTTTTGCAAAAAAAAATGATGATGATGTTAAGAAAATCAAATTGACAAAAACAAAAAAGTTTCCTTTAAATCAAGATATGAATTTAAACAAACTTTATAAAATAATTTAATTTTTTAAAAATATAAATTATGAAAAAAAATTTGAAATTAATCATAAACAGCTTATGCAAAATTTTACCATCTAAATTCCAAAAAAAAATAAACCAAAAAAAATTAAAAAAGCTTAATACAAAAATTAACCCCGGTAATACACAAAGAAAAATTATTGCAAACTTATGTAGGGGAGATTGTATAGAAATTGGTGCTTTGTCTTCACCAGGCTGGTTTCCTTTTGCTACCTCAATTAAATATGCTGATATTCATAAATCTGATGAAGCTAAAGAGGCATTGGAAAAAATTGGATATTTTGGATATCATCAAAAGAAATTTGTTGATGTTTCAATAATATTTAACCCTGAAAAAGCTCCACTTGAAAAAATTACCTCTAATTCAATGGATACTATATACTCATCTCATTCTCTTGAGCATTCCCCTAACCCAATTGCAGCTTTAATTGATTATCTGAGAGTTGTGAAAAAAAATGGAATTGTATACACAGTAATCCCCAATAAAAATTTTACATACGATAAAAATAGAAAATCAACTAATATAGATTATCTTATTAAAAAATATCATTCTAATAACTGGACTTACAACATTGAAGAATACCGTGATGTATTTATAAACACTGAATCTCATGAAGTTTATGATAACAAATCAGATAAAGATATCATAGAGGCATTTAAAGAAAATACTGGGCATCATCACATTTATGTTTATGATGAAGAAAATACTCTTCAACTTATAAATTTTGTTTTAACTGAAACATCAAGTAAAATTTTATACTTCGATGCTTCTAATAATAATGATATCCATTTTGCTATAAGCAAACAGTAAGAGTATTTTATATATTATATGGTAGCGGGAAGTGGGATCGAACCACTGACCTCGGGCTTATGAGTCCCGCGCTCTAACCAACTGAGCTACCCCGCCATTTATGCAAAAATTAATTTGTACCTAATTACCTACTCAATTCAAGTAATAATAATCAATTTTAATTAGGTATGCATTATTTTAAGATAATTTTTTATTGTAATTATAAAATTTTCCTAATTATTTGTTATTCACAACAAATTTTGAATATTATTTTGTAATAATACTAATTAAGAAATATTATAAATAATTATATATGACTATATTTAAATATTTATCAATTATAAAAAAATTTGTTTATCGTTATTTTAATTCTAACAAAAATACACGTAATTATTTTATTAATTTAAAGATTAATATTAGCAAAATTAAATTTTTTTTAGAATTAAAAAATTTTAAGGATGAAAAAAGTTTCCTATGGGATGGTGATTGGGATAAAAAAAAAATAAAAATAACTAAATATAGAGAATATAATATTAATTATAATTCAATGTTTCAGATTTATAAAGAAAAAATCGATTTCAAAAAATCTGATGAATATAAATTTAAACTTCAACAAATTAAAAATGGAAAAACTACACCTAGGGGTAAAACTATAAATCAATTAGATAATTACTTTGCTTCTCTTGATTATTTAAAGAATTCATTAAAAAAAGCTGGATACCTAAGCCAATCTCAACTTAGAAGTGTTAGAAAAAATGATGAAATTGGAGTTGTAATTGGAAGAAATGGTGAAATTATTAAAATAGAGGATAAATTTGGAGGTACGCACAGATTTGCTATATGCAAAATTTTAAAAATTAAACATATAATCGTTAGTGTTAAGGCTATTCATAAATCTTTTATTAGTGCAAATGAGTTAAAAAAAATATTAGCCAAAAAAAATAGAAAACAATTAGAGGCTAAAATAAAAAAAAGATTAAGAATTAATAGTTGACTACAGCTTATTTGTCATTAGATACGGAAAAATTAATAGGTTTTAGTTTTAAAAAACTAAAATACCAAATAAAACAACCCCTAATGAAGTTGCAGCAGTAAATAATATTTTTTTTCTGCTTTCTTTTCTTTGATCTTGTCTTACTCTGTTGAGTAAAATATTTATATTTGTAGATTTTTTATTGTATAAATTCTCGTCTTTTAAATTATATTTTAGTATTAAATGTTTTTTTATAGATGAAAAAGTATTTTTCATAAGTCTTATTTAATCACCATTATTGAAAATTTACAAATCTTTTAAATTGAAAAATAAACTCCCAAAACACAAAGAGTTGTTAGAAAGAAAATTATAACAATAGTGTTTTTTAAATTCTCTTTATCTTGTATTTCTTTTGCTCTCGCTTTCAGCACGTTAATATCCACTCTTTTGTTATTAATTTCCTTTGAATTATCAGAAATAAAAGGCTTATCCGCATCATTAATGATGTTTGGGGTCTCATCCATGATTGACTTTGCTTCTAAGCCTTTATTACTCATGCCTAGATTAAATCATAAAGAAACTATTTATCAAAATTTCATGAGTTCAATCTGGGTCACTATTTAATTGACACATGTTCATTTTGGGTTTCTTATATTGTTTTTACAACTATGAATTTATTACAAGTAGATTTTTCAAAAGTCCTTAATGATGATCAAGTTTATGATCATATGATGAAAAGTTATGACCAACTAGGAAGAGATTGGATTGTTCATCAATGGAGCTGGATGAATAATGTATATCAGGCTTTTAAAGATCATTATAAATATTTAATTGTAATTTCTTTGGTTGAAAAAACTTTACAATTTTATGATCAAATGAATATTCAACATAATTTTGAGCACTTTTATTCAAAATCAAATCTTCAAATAGAAAAATTTAGTATCTCAGAATTATGTGAAAAGCTTCAATTACCTAAAGAAACTGTTAGACGAAAAGTTTTAGAACTTGAAAAATTGGGTGTTTTAAAGCGATTTAATAAACAGATGATACTTGATCGTTCAATTTTTCCTCAAGTAAAACCTGAAAGACAAATTAAATTAACATCTAAATATATTTATCTAGTGTCTAAAATTTTTAATAAAGATGGAATATATTCCAAAAAACTTGATGCAAAATTAATTGAGAATACAGTTAAAAAAAACTTTAGTTTGTGCTGGAGATGGTTTTATAGAATGCAAATTCCTATGATCATTGGTTACCATGAGATGTTTAAAGATTTAGCAACTTTTCATATTTGGGGAACAGTAGCAATGAACCAAGCTTTTAACTATAAAAAAAGTATAAATTCATCAGATGTAGCTTCTTTAATTCCAGACTATATGGAATTTAATAAAGGAGTAATTGAAGGCGCGGGGCTTACAACAGGTGTAAGTGCAATGTCATTATCAGAAATGACTGATATTCCTCGTGCAACAGTAATAAGAAAATGTAAATTTTTGCTAGATAATAGCTTCTTGCAAATTAATGATAAAAAGCAGTATACGCTGACAAGTTATAATACTTCGAGAATTCTTCCTTATCAAAAAAAAGTTTTTAAAAATAAAGCTAAATTTTTGCGTAAAGTTCTTAATCTTTTAACTATTTCATAATAATATATCTTTTAGTAATATAAATCATATATTCATTTTAGGATTTAAATGGGAATAGTAACAACAATAGCACCAATTGCATTAGCATTAATTATGTTAGCTCTTGGTGCATCTTTAACGACTAAGGATTTTGCCAGAGTTGTTCAAAATCCAAAAGATTTCTTTTTAGGGATAATTTGTCAGTTAATACTGCTTCCTGTTATTGCATATTTATTAATTATTATTTTAAGAACTCCTGTTGAATTAGCATTAGGTGTAATGTTAATTGCAGCAGCTCCTGGTGGTGTTACATCAAATGTGCTTACTAAATTTGCTAATGGAGATGTGGCTCTTTCAATAACTTTAACAGCAATAACTAGTTTAATTAGTATTGTGTCTGTTCCTTACGTAGTTTTTTTATCAATTGAATTATTTGACATTACTTACGTCAAAAAAGAAGTTTCAATGCTTAGTATATCTTTAAAGATGTTTTTTGTTGTAACAGTTCCAGTAATAGTTGGAATGATTATAAGAAAATTTGCAAATAATTTTATCATTAATAATATGAAAATTATCAATAAAATATCTATTTCTTTATTCATAATTGTTTTTATTGCTATCTATATAGAGGAATGGAATAGCATTGTGATGTTTATAACAAGAGCTGGATTGGTTGCTTTTATCTTAAATGTTACAATGATGGTTGTAGCTTTTTACATAGCTAAACTTTTTGCAACTGGTGTTGCTCAAAGAAGGTGTATATCTTTAGAAGCTGGACTCCAAAATGGAACTTTAGCAGTTTTTGTAGGATTACAATTATTTGGTGAAAATATGACATACATGGTTCCAACAGCAGCATATGCATTAATCATGATGGTGACTTCAGTTATTTTTGTTCTTATTTTGAGAAAACAAACTTAATTATAGATTTTTAAAATTTGTTCGTTTTAGGGGCTCTAATTGAATTTTAATAGGATGCTTTTGTTTTTCTACTTCAATAAATAAATTCTTAGATTGAAGCTCATCATTAGAAAAGTCATTATCAATATATCCAAACACTAAATTCTTCTTAAAATTGAATGAATAGTTTCCAGAAGTCGATCTTCCTATAATCTTATCATCAATATAAATAGGCTCGTCATGAAGTAATAGAGGCTTACCTGGTTCACTATCTTTTAAAGTAAACATTGCAAATCTATTTTTTGTCTTTTCTTTCTTAATTTTTTCTAAAGCATTCTTGCCTACGAAATTAACATCTTTCTTCTTGCTAATAGTAAAAGACAATCCGGCTTGATATTGATTTTCTTCAGGTGAAATATCATGACCCCAATGTAAAAAGCCACTTTCCATTCGCATAATATCCATAGCGTGCATACCACAATTTGATAGACTAAAATTCTTACCTTTTTCTATAAGTAATTCATATATCTTTTTTGCATCATCAAGTTTTACATATAGTTCAAAACCTAATTCTCCAACGTAAGATAGTCTTTGTGCCCAAACATTAGTTCCATCTATATTTATATATTTTGCTGTACCAAATTTAAAACTCTCATTATCAAGATTATCTTTACTAATTGTTTTTAACAAATCTCTACTCTTAGGTCCAAATAATCCAAAAACACAATAATCATCTGTAACATCTTTTAATTCAATATCTTTTGAAAGATGCTTATTAATATGGAATTTATCTCTTTCACGTGTTGCTGCTGAGCTAATTATTCTAAAATGATTATTATCAATACACACAACAGTTAAATCAGCTTCTATTCCTCCATCTGGATTCAACATATGAGTATAAATACATTTTCCAACTTCATTTTTAATATTTGCTGTACAAATTCTTTGTAATTCTAGATGGGCTTTTTCGGATTTAATCTCAAATTTTGAAAAAGGTGTTAAATCAAATAATCCAACATTTTTAATGGTATTGTTTGTTTCATACTCTGCTGAAGGATACCAATTTTGATAATTGTAACTGTACTCATATTGTGCTTTTTCTCCATCTAATGCAAACCACATAGGTCTTTCATATCCAGCTGAAACACCAAAACATGCGCCAAAACTTTTCAAGTCATCATGATGAGGAAGAGTTTTGATATTCCTGGAGGTTTTGTGTTGTTTAAATGGCCAATGCATTCCATATAAATCTCCTAATGACTCTGTAATTCTTTTTTTAATAAAACTTAATTCTGAGTGAAATTTTTGAAATCTTTTAATATCATAATTAAAAATATCTTCATTTAGATGACCAGTCATTAACCACTCAGCAGTAACTTTGCCAACTCCTCCTCCACTTCCAATCCCAATACTGTTTAATCCACAGCATACAAAAAAGTTTTGAATTTCAGGTACCTCACCTAGTAGTGTATTTGTATCAGGGGTAAAAGACTCAGGACCAGAAAAAAATTTTCTAATACCTACTTTTTCCAAAACAGGGAATCTTTTTATAGCCGAGGCTAAATAAGGTTCAAAATGTTCAAAATTTTCTTGAAATTCACCAAATGAAAAATTTTCTGGGACTACATTTGTTTTGTCCCAAGCTGGAATAGAATTGCCCTCAAAAATTCCAACTAATAATTTACCTGCATCTTCTTTGAAATAAGTACGATTATCAAAATCTCTAATTGTTGGTAATGTTTTAGATAAATTTTCTATTGGCTCTGTGATAATGTAAAAATGTTCTGCAGGATAAAGTGGAATGCTAACTCCTGCTTTTTCACCTATTTGTCTTGACCACATTCCTGACGCTAAAACGATATATTCACATTCAATTTTTTGTCCATTAACTTTTACTCCCGAAATTTTTCCATTTTCTGTTAATATTTCTTCAACTGGAGATTTTTCAAAAATTTTGGCACCCTCTTGTCTTGCAGCTTTAGCTAATAAATGAGTAACTCCAGAGGGATCAGCAGCACCATCGCCTGGCATAAAAATTCCACCAATTATTTCATCTGTGTTAATAATTGGATAATTTTTTTTTATTTGGTTTTTATCTAAAACTTTTACATCAATATTATATAATTGTGCAGTAGTTGCTTGTCTTAGAAGTTCTTGCCAACGACCATTTGTTTGGGCAATAGAAAGTGCACCGTTTAATCTTAGACCTGCTGAATGATCAACTTCTTTTTCCAATTTTTTATAAAGATCTAAACTATATTTTCTTATTTTTGTAATAGCAGCTGTAGGACCTAATTGACTTACTAACCCTGCAGCGTGCCATGTAGTTCCCGATGTTAGTTGATCTCTTTCTAAAACAACAACATCTTTCCAACCAAATTTAGCTAAATGGTAAGCAACAGAACAACCAATAACTCCACCTCCCACGACGACAACTTTTGTATTATTTGGAATAGCTTTAATCACGTTAACTTTTTGACCAATATTCGAAATTAATCATTTTTTTTAAAGTGTTTTGTAATGAATATCTTATTTTCCAATTTGGAAAATCTTTTTTAAATTTTGAATTATCAGTAATCCACCAAATATGATCTCCAACTCTATTTTTTTTTAAAATACTATAATTGCTTTTTGTATTGCTAATTTTTTCTATTAGATCAATTGCTTCTAATATAGAACAACTATTACTTCTACCACCACCAAGATTGTAAACACATCCACCATATTTTGGTTTTTTTATGAACTCGTTAAATGCATTTACTACATCATAGCTATGAATATTATCTCTTACCTGTTTTCCTTTATAACCAAAAATAAAGTATTTTTTTTTAGTTAAAATTGACTTCACTAAAAATGATAAAAAACCATGAAGTTCCGCTCCTGAATGATTTTCCCCAGTTAAACATCCACCTCTAAATGATACTGTTTTTAAATTAAAATACCTTCCATATTCTTGCACTAAAATATCAGCAGATACTTTTGAGGAGCCAAATATTGAATGAGTAGTTTGATCTAATGACATAGTTTCATTGATACCTTTTTTGTAAAAAAAATGATTACTATTAATCTCAAATCTAGATTTTTTTTCCCTTAAAGGTAAAAAGTTTGGTCTATCCCCATAAACTTTATTAGTTGATGTAAAGACAAATGATGCATGTGGACTAAATAGTCTAAATGCTTCCAACAAATTAAGTGTTCCATTGGCGTTCACTTCAAAATCAACAAATGGTTCTTTTGCAGCCCAATCGTGTGAAGGTTGTGCTGCAGTATGGATGACAGCTTTTATTTTTTTTCCGTAATTCTTAAAAATATCAAATATTTTTTTTTTGTTTCTAATATCTACAGAATAGTGTTTATAATTTTCATTTCTTTTTAAAATTTTCTCTTTCCACTTATTACTTCCTTTATTACCAAAAAAATAACTCCTAAGATTATTATCAATACCAAGCACCTTTATTTTTTTATCCAAGTAAAAAAAACTTGCTGCAGAACCAATTAACCCGGTAGATCCAGTTATTAAAATCATTTTATAAGTTGTTTGATATTTATTTACTAATATATTCTAAGAAAAGAAACATATAAACAAAATATCTATGAAAATATTCATAACTGGCTCCTCAGGTTTTATTGGATTTCATTTAGCTATAAAATTACTTAATAAAGGAATTAAAGTTCATGGATTGGACTCAATGAATAATTATTATGATATAAAACTGAAAAAAGCTCGATTAAATATTCTAAAAAGATATAAAAATTTTTCATTCACAAAAGGAACTCTTGAAAATGAGAAGAAACTATCTAAAAGCATAAAAGTTTTTAAACCTAAAATAATAGTTCATCTAGCTGCACAAGCTGGGGTGAGACATAGTATAAAAAACCCTAATACTTACTTGCATTCAAATATATTTGGTACTTTTAATATTTTAAAAATAGCAAATGAAATTAAATTAAAACATTTAATAATTGGTTCGAGTTCATCAGTGTATGGTGCAAATAAAAAATTACCTTTTCAAGAAAATGACAGAACAGACCATCAAGTTAGTTTTTATGCAGCAACAAAAAAATCAACAGAGTCATTAGCTCACTCTTATTCAAGCTTATGGAATTTGCCGATTACGATGTTAAGATTTTTTACCGTGTATGGCCCTTTTGGAAGACCCGACATGGCTTACTTTAAATTTACTAAAAAAATTTTAGAGGGAAAAAAAGTTGACATCTATAACAAAGGAAAGATGTATAGGGACTATACTTATATTGATGATATTGTTGATGGGATCTATAAGTTATTAAATAAAGCACCATCTCTAAAAATAGGAAAAAAATACAACAATGACAGTCTGTCTACTGTTGCCCCTTTTAGGACTCTAAATATTGGAAATACAAAGAAAATATATTTGTTAAATTTTATCAATGCTCTTGAGAAAGAATTAAATAGAAAAATTAAACGAAATTATCTGCCAATGCAAAAAGGCGATGTTCATACAACTTTATCTGATACTTCACTTTTAAAAAAGATTACAGGATATAATCCAAAAACAAACTATAAAGATGGAATTAAAAAATTTGTTAAATGGTATTTAGATTTTTATAAAAGAAAAAAATAATTAATTCAAAATTTTTTTTATTTTCAAAAAATGTTGAAAACTTGTAAAATCTTTAACTCTTTTTTTCAAAACAATTTTTTTAAAAAACCTATTTTCATTTGAATCGTTTAAAAAATTTTTTACAATATCGACGAAATTTTTTTTTGAATTTGACTTAAATAAATAACCACCGTCATTTCCAATTATTTCTATTGGACCGTTTGGACAATCACTGGATATTACCTGACAATTGTTATAGCCAGACTCTACTAAAACAAAACCTGGATCTTCCCATAAAGATGTTAGGACAAAAGCTTTACTCTTACTCATAAAAAAGTGAACATTATTTGTATAATCAATTAGTAAAATTTTGTCTAAAATTTTTAACTTTTTGGCCTTATCTAAAAACTCTTTTTTATCTTCACCCTGACCTATAAATAAAAAAAATAGATCTTTGTTAATTTTAAGAATTTCTGGAATACATTCTAAATAGAAAAGAAAATTTTTTTGTCTAGTAAATCTACCAATTGATAAAAAAAAATTTTTATTATTTACTATATCTAAAGCTTTAGAATCAAGTTTGGGATGAGTTTTTTTGGAAATATTAATATTTTTAATATTTATTATTGGGTCTTTTAAAACTACTAATTTATTTGATAAAAATTTATATTTTAATAGGTCTTTGTATGTATCATCTGTAGGGCATGTAATTTTATAAATTTTTTTAGATGCTAAATACCAAATTATTTTTCTTAATAAGTTCATTTTTGGAAGACCAGATATCCTTAAAATTAACTTTGTTTCATATTTAAAAATACAAAATAAAATCAAAGGTAAAGAAGTAATTAGATGAATAATTAAATAATCAGGTTTTTGTTTTTTTAAAAGTTTGTTTAATGAAAAAAAAGATTTAAAAAAAATATAAAAGTACAAAAGTCTACTCTTAAAAAAACCATTGCCTTTAATTGACTTAAAACTTGATTCTTTATTTAAGTAAATTAATTCAACTTTTTTTTCTTTTAATAATCCCTCATATTCAGCCCATTCATGAACAGCATCTACAATACTTGCTTTAAATAAATTTTTGTTTGAATATTGATTAATTGAATGAGTTGAATTGATAACTGCTTGGATAGTTGCTATTTTAGAGATAAAAGGTGACCAATAATAAATGCTTTTCATAAACTTTAAATATTAAATTTATCCTTAATATTATAAAATAAAACAGCCAGTCTAAAATAAAATATTCTTAATTTTGGAAAAATAAATTTTTTTGGTAACCCTTTGTAAATTTTTGAAACATTGAGATCTTTGCTATTAGATGAGAATACAAGTTTAGATAATTGTTTGCCAGTCCAAGGTGCAGAACTTACACCTACTCCATGATAACCAAAACCGTAGTAAATTTCTTCATTTTCAATCTTTCCAATTGATGGAGTCAATTTTTGTGACATAGCAATTAATCCTCTCCAATTGTACTCTATAGAAACATCAGACCAATTTGGAAAAATATTCTTTAAAAATAATTCCATTTTTTTTGATCTATTTAAATTTGATTGATCACTACCAATAAAATCTCCTCTTGTACCAAATAAAATTCGGTTATCTGGTAATTTTCTATAATAATATAGAAGATTCTTGGTATTAGCTATTGGTGAAAATGTTTTGAAATTATGTAAATCAATTTCATCTTTTGTTAATTTTCTTGTAACGATAATATTTGATATTACTGGTAAAATTCTAGAGTTCATTTGAGGAACTAAACCTTCTTGATAAAAACCATTAGTAGTTACTACTACTTTTTTTGTTTTTACAGACCCCTCTCTAGTTTTAAGATTATAAGATCCATTAATTTTATTAATTTTCTCTACTAACGAATGTTCAAATATCCTTAGTTTTTTTGATAAAGCATATTTTGCTATACCATTAACAAACTTAAGTGGATTAATTGCAAATCCAGGTTTATATGAAAGAGCGCCATACTGTTCTGTCCCCTTATGACCGATTTCATTAAACTCTTCTTTAGAATATAAACTTGTTTCTATACCAAATTCATTTTTATAAACGTTTGCCTGTTCTTTAATTTGATCAAATTTATTTGGATGGTGAGCTAATATAAAATTACACTCTCCTGTTACATCACAATCAATATTATAATGGTTTATAATATTTTTTGTGTATTTAGATCCTTCTACTGCATTTTCAAAAAATTTTTTTGTTTCTTCCCTTCCATAAATTTTTTGAAGTTTTTTGAAAGAAGTCTTAATCGGTGGAAATGAGCAAAATCCTCCATTTCGAGATGAGGCACCCCAGCCTATTTTTCCTGCTTCAAGCAAAATTACATCTTGATTATAATTTTCTATCAAGTTTATTGCACATAATAAACCTGTATACCCTCCACCAATAACAACTACTTCTGAATTAATATCATTGGTTAATTTTTCTAAATTAAAATTTTCTTTTGTGGTATCTTCCCAATAACTATTTACAGGTTTTTCAAATTTATAAA
Organism: uncultured Pelagibacteraceae bacterium; assembly: GCA_902606445.1. Classification (GTDB taxonomy): domain Bacteria; phylum Pseudomonadota; class Alphaproteobacteria; order Pelagibacterales; family Pelagibacteraceae; genus Pelagibacter. Next base: position 10,050 of record CACLGJ010000009.1, on the reverse strand, counting down.
TATCTGAATGATAGATATTTTTCATTTTTATCAAAGAATTGATAGGGGCTCCACAAATTCATGTCCAAAGGCATCAGCAACAGCTTTATAAGTTACATGCCCTTTGTGAACATTTAATCCTGCTAAAAAATTTTTATCCTCTCTTAGCGTCTTCTGAAAACCATTATTTGCTAATTTTACTAAATAAGGAAGAGTTGCTTGATTTAATGCAAAAGTAGAAGTTCTTGGGACTCCTCCAGGCATGTTGGCAACACAGTAATGTACAACATCATCAACTATATATGTAGGATCACCGTGAGTAGTTGGTTTACTAGTCTCAACACATCCACCTTGATCAATAGCAACATCAACTATAACTGAACCTCTTTTCATTAATTTTAACATATCTTTTGTAACTAACTTTGGTGCTTCAGCTCCAGGCACAAGTACACCACCAACTAACAGATCTGCTTCTGAAATTAAATTATTCAAATCTATTTTATCACTTTGTTCAGGAATAATTTTATCACCAAACATTTTGACTAATTGATTAAGTCTTGCCTCTGATTTGTCAACTATATGAACTTTAGCTTGCATTCCTGTTGCTATAATTGCAGCATTTTCTCCTACAACTCCACCACCCAAAATTACTACTTTTCCACCGGTTACTCCAGGTGCACCTCCTAATAAAAGACCTCTACCTTTTTGATTTTTTTCTAAACAATGCGCTCCTGCTTGAATAGACATTCGTCCTGCAACAGCACTCATAGGTGCTAGCAAGGGAAGTCTACCGTTTTCATCAGTAACAGTTTCATATGCAATATTAATACTTTTAGATTTGATTAATCCCTCTGTAAGTTCTTTTGCAGCAGCTAAATGAAGATAAGTATATATAATTTGATTTTCTCTAATCATATCTACTTCTACTTTTTGAGGCTCTTTTACTTTAACAATTATTTCAGCATCATTAAAAATGTCAGTTGCACTATTAACTATTTTAGCACCAGCTTTTATATATTGATCATTTTCAAAACCAGCTTCAAAACCACCATTATTTTCAACTAAAACTTCGTGACCTTCAGATACTAAAGTTTTTACACTATCGGGTGTTAACCCAATTCTATTTTCTTGTGGTTTTATTTCTTTAGGTACGCCTATCCGCATTATCTTTCTCTATGTATTAATTATAGATATATAAAAAATTAACTAGCTAGTTCTTTTGGTTCTTTTGATAGTTAGTGATACCTGTTCTTAATTTATCAATAATCTCATCGATATGTTTTTTTTCGCATATGAATTGTGGAGCAATGATTAAGCAATCTCCTGTAGCTTTAAAGTTTACACCTGCTTCATAACATGATTTAAAAGTTTCATATCCAGCCTTACCAGGTTTCGTATTTAGTTTCATATCTATTCCACCCATCATTCCATAACCTCTTATGTTATCTACAGATTCTAAATCTTGAAGAGAAAATAAACCTTTTTGAAAATAAGGTGCTAAATCTTTTGCTCTATTAAAAATATCTTCTTTTTCAAAAATATCTTGAACTGCTAATGCAGCAGCAACTGCAACAGGAATCCCTGAATAAGTATAACCATGAAATAGTTCAACTGAACCCATTGGAGAAGAGTCCATCACTGCATCATAAATATAATCATTACATGCAACAACACCCATCGGAACAACTCCATTAGTTGTTGCTTTTGCCATTGTCATTATGTCTGGAGTAACCCCAAACTCATGTGCTGCAAACTTTGATCCGGTCCTTCCCCAACCAGTAATAACTTCATCAAAAATTAATAATATTCCATGCTTATCACAAATTTCTCTCAATTTTTGTAAATATCCTTTTGGAGGAACCAGTGTTCCTGTAGATCCAGCAATAGGTTCAACTATACATGCAGCAATATTTTCTCCACCAAAGTTTGCGCATATAGTTTCTAAATCATTAGCTAAATAATCTCCAGTTTCAGGTTGACCACTAACAAATTTATGTTCAGGTAAATGAGTATGACTTATGTGTTGAACACCTGGCATCAAAACACTAGCAAAAGTTTTAACGTTATTAATCATTCCACCAACTGAGATACATCCTATATTCATTCCATGATATCCACGTTCTCTACCTACAAATCTAAATCTTTCTGCATGGCCTTTAGCTCTATGATATGCGATAGCAATTTTGAGAGCAGTTTCAACTGCTGTTGATCCACAAATTGTGTAAAATATTTTATTTAAATCACCAGGTGTATGTTTTGCAATTTTTGTAGCCAATTCAAATGAACCACCAAAACCTTGTTGAAAAGGCTGAGCATAATCTAAAGTTTCTAATTGTTTTGTAACAGCTTCAGTAATTTCTTTTCGCCCGTGACCTAATGGATTGCAAAATAATCCTGAGCTAGCATCTATTTGTGTTTTGCCATGATGGGTTTTTAAGTAAACACCTTTTGCTTCTGTAATTAATCTTGGATTTTTTTTAAAATCTTTATTGGATGTAAATGGCATCCAATGTTCATTTAATGAATTGGGTACTGAAGTTCTATTTTCTGAGCTCATATGTTTAATTAAATTTAAGTTTTATTAAATTCATAGACTAAATTTGATCGTTTACTAGAAATTTTTCAAAACTCAAATTGAACAAACACTACAATACAACTTTAAATTGTACAAATGAAATCTTTGTAATTCAGCTACCTAAGATAATTTGTTTTACTTCTATCCAAAATTGAATTTAAATATCTACAATTAAATAATTAAAGATAGGGGAATAAATGAAAAAAATAATAAGTTTTCTTCTAGGATGTTTTGTAGCTCTTAACTTGAGTATTTCTGCTGCTAATGCGGCTGCTAATGAAGTTAGAGTTGCTTATTTTCTAGAATGGCCAAGTCCAAATTTAGAGGCTATGGTTAAAAAAGATTATGCAAAAGCTTTAGGAGTTCCAGTTAAATGGACAACTTTCTCTAATGGTGGAGCAATGACTGATGCTATGTTAGCAGGAGATATTGACATTTCTTACTCACAAGGATTAGTACCTTTTATTAACGCTGTAAAATCTAAAGCACCAATTAAATTAGTTGATGTGGCTATGGAATACGGAATGGGAGGAACAACTTGTGTTACTTCAAATGCTTCAGGAATTACAAAAGCAAATGGTTCTGAATTAGAGGGCAAAAAAGTTGCTGTTCCACTTGGGACAATGGCTGAATATGTTTTTGATGAAAGTATGAAAGTAATCGGTGCTGATAGAAATAAGATGGATATCATTCAAATGGATCCCCCTGAGGGCGCAGCTGCTTTAGTTAGTGGTGATGTCGTAATGGCATGTTTATTTGGTGGTAACTCAATTAAATCTGCAACTGCAGTTGGTACTAGATTGCTTACAGTTAAAGAAGCTAGAGATGCAGGTATCTTGGGTATAGACATTACTTCAGTAACTACAAAGTTTATGAAGGAAAATCCAGGAATGCTAAGAACTTTCGTAGAAGTGACTCATGAAGCAAATGCAAGATATCATGCAGGTAAACATGATGTAAATGCATTATCTAAAGCTTCAGAGATGAAAGTTGCAGACTTGAAAGAAACTTTATCTGGAATGAAATTCTTAACTCCAGAAGAAACAAAAGTATCAATGGAGAGCGGAAATCTTCATAAATTCCTAGAAGGTATGGGCACTCCTAGAGGAAACGTAGATACAAGTTTCTTACCTTTATAATTTAAAGGTAATTAAAATTTAAATAGGCGCCAATTTAATAAATTGGTGCCTATTTTTTTAAGAAAATATCTTATATAAAATTTTATGAGTGATCTTGTTTCACATAATCTAAACATGATTTTTAAAACTCCTAAGGGGGAAACAGTTCATGCATTAAAAGATTTAAATTTCACTCTTAAAAAAGGAGAGCTATTAACAGTTCTTGGACCATCAGGTTGTGGTAAAACAACTTTATTAAACATTACAGCAGGATTTATTAGACCAACTTCTGGGAGCATCACTTTAAATAATAATGAAATTGATGGTCCAGGTGTTGAGAGAGGTATGGTTTTTCAACAAGGTGCTTTATTTGAGTGGTTAACAGTGGCAGAAAATGTGAACTTTGGATTAAGAATGAAAAAGAAAGATTCAATAAAAACTCAAAGAAAAGTTGATGAATGGTTAGAAATTGTTGGACTCAAAGGTTTTGGAAATACTCCAACTTATCAGTTATCTGGCGGTATGCAGCAAAGAGTTGCTCTTGCAAGATGTCTAATAAATGATCCTGATTTAATTTTGATGGATGAACCATTAGGAGCTCTTGATGCACTAACAAGAGAAAAAATGCAGTCTTTAGTTTTAAAAATTTGGAAAGAAACTGGAAAAACAATTATTTTAATAACTCACTCAGTTGAGGAAGCTTTATTACTTGGTGAAAGACTTTATGTAATGGCTCCTCGACCAGGTCGAATACACAAAGAATATAATCTTCCCTTTGCTTCAATGGGTCTTAAAGAGGATTTGAGAGAAATAAAAAAAAATAAGGATTTTTCTGAAAAAAGAGATGAAATATTGGAAATGATTTGGGATATGGAAGAAGAAATTATGGGTAAAGAAATTTAAATGCTTACTCAAATAGTAACTTTTTTAATATTAATTGCTATCATTGGATGTATTCTTTATGGGAGACGATTAATTAGAACTGAAAAAATTGATGCAGTTTTTGGTAATCCTGAAAGAGCGTTAGGTGGTACTCACTGGGTTATTGTGGGAAGTAGTTTTCTTATTTTTATTTGGCTTTATTATTCTTGGGATATTGCAAAAGGATTTTATCCAAAATCTGCTAATGAGCTTTGTCAAGTAGCTAAGGTTAATGACTCTTTGCTAGGATTAAAATATCAATTTCCTATTGAGGAAAGAGAATTAAAAAGCACTAATCAAATTAAGCAAGAAAATAAAAACTTAAAGATAATTTCTTTGGAAATACAAAACTCTCAAGAACTTAATGATGAACAAAAAACAATTCTTATTAATTTCATAAACAAGACAAAACAATTAATTCCATTATTAACTAATGAAGATTTACTTGAAATTGAAACTAAACAAAAAATAGATGATATAACTGGTAAAATAAATCTTTTAACTGAAAATTTTCAAAGGCCAGATTATCCAATAGAAACTGAACAAGAATTAAATGAAAGATTACAAGCTGCAAAAGAAGAAGGCGGTTGGGGTATTACAAAAATAAATGCTGGTTCAGGTTCAATAGAGAATACCTTAGAAGTACCTCTGATCCCAGCAACAGATAAAGGTCTAAAATTTCATGCTGCTGCTCAAGAATTAAATTTAATTAGTGATGAGTTTTTTAAATTACGAAACCATAATCCACAATTTAAAAATAAGATTAAAGAAATTAAAGATAATGTTAAAACTTACAGAAAAAGTCTTGATGATAGTGAAGAAATAGCCTCAGACTATGCTAAAAATATCGTTAAAATTGCAAGAAGAATAGAATTTGCAAGTATATACCCACCAAACGCCTTAGATGAAATGCAAAATTCTATTATCAAATTTGATAAAGCACAACTACAGGCTCAAGGTGGTTTAAGGTTAATAGATATTTTATTATTTCCTGCTGGAACAATAGTTGCTAGTGGAGCAAATTGCTCAGAACAGGGATCTGGAAGATGGCTTCCAAAACCATCTGATACATTTAATAAATTTATCTTAATGTCTAAACCAAGTGTTGGCTATAAAGATGTTCCTCTTCTATGGATAAAAATGGTTGATATAAGTAATGTTGTCGGTTTTATCTTGCCTGATTTTATTGCAGATATTTTACCAGGCGAATATCCCGTTCATACTAAAGATGGAATAGTTAAACAAAATTTTAAAGGTGGAGTTCTTAAAATTGTAACTGGTGATTTTAATTTATTAAAGGTGCCAGTTCCTTATGGACACATATGGGACTCATTTCTAAGAGTCTTTTTAGGATTAGTTTTTGGAATACTTATAGGCGTTCCATTAGGGCTATTTATGGGGTTAAATAGATTTGCAAAAGGTTTTTTTGATCCTTTAATTGAACTTTATAGACCAGTTCCTCCTTTAGCTTGGGCACCATTAATTATTTCAGTGTTGGGAATTGATAATACAGGAAAAGTTTTCCTTTTATTTATGGTTTCATTATCAATTATGATTATCTCAGCTAGAGCTGGAGCATCCGGAACTCAGCTTTCAAAAATTCATGCTGCTCACTCATTAGGGGCATCAAAAAAACAAATTTTAAGATATGTAATATTTCCTAATTCACTTCCTGAAATATTAACTGGCATTAGAGTTGCTGTTGGTATGTGTTGGGGAACTTTAGTCGCTGCTGAATTTTTAGCTGGAACAACTGGTATTGGTTTTGTTGAAAATGTTGCAAAAAAGTATTTTCAGTATGAAGTAATTTGGATCACAATTTTTATTATGGGTATGCTTGGTTTGTTGTTTGATATTACTTTAAGAAAATTAATAGATAAATATATCCCATGGCGTGGAAAAGGTTAAATTAATCACAATTTGAAAAACAGTTTCAAAATTTTTTTGTAAATACTCTATGTTTATAATTCTCAATAAAAATTTTACTAAAATTTTAATATCGTTACTTTTTTTTTTGTTAATAATATTTGTAATTAACAATGAATATGTAAGTAAATTTATTTGGTGGTTTCCAGAGTTATTTGGAGATCTTAAGACTCCTATAAAATGGTTAGAGTGTAATAACTTAGGCTTAAATTTTTATGAAGATAGAAATTCTTTTATGGAATGTGCAAAGCGTGAGTTTAATTATGGAAAAATTTTTTTTGAAACTCCATATTCAGAAAGATTAAATTTTTTTTATATCAATGTACTGCCTTATCTATTAATTTTTTTATCTATATATTTGATTGTAACTACATTCGCTATTCAAAATTATAACAGCCTGATTATACTTATATTGGTAATTTTTAATCCATCATCCTTTTTATTGTATTCAGGCGCAAACATAGATTTGCTAATTTTTGTATTATTAGTTTTTACTGTATTAAATAGATTCTATATAATTAATTGGGCTTTATATTTTTTTTTAACATTCACAAAAATTTATCCGATTATTTTATTTTTAAATATTTTTTTTGAAAATGAAAATCGAAGTATAAAAAAGATTTTTATAATTTTTATTATAATTTTTATCATTTCAATATCATACTTATATTTTAATTATTCAGAATACATTTACTTTTTAAAAAATCTTAGTGGTGCAAAAGCTGGCTATCACTATTTATTTTCTTTGAATTCTTCTGCAAAAATTTTGAAATATTTATTTGATTTAAATTATATTGTATTGTTACTTTTAACATATCTTTTATTTTTTTACCTTATAACTAAAGCTTACAAAAAAATAAGTTTGGATTTAAATAAAGATATTCTTCACGAAATCAACTTTTACAGTTTAGAATTTAAGCTGTTTATAATTTCGTCTTATTTATCAATTATATGTTTTATCTTCTTCTCAAATTTTTTTCATAGAGAAATTTTTTTAATAGGAATATTACCTTTAATTTTTAAGCTTGGTATATCTTTAAAGAAATTTCCCTTTCAAATTATTTTAAATATATATTTAGCAAAACTTTTTTACTCTTATATATATTCATACTTTAATGTTAATGATGGTATTCAATATATTGATGGTCAAAGAATTTTTTCAAATTTATTTATTCTTATAATTTCTTTAAAAAGTATAATTGATTATTCATTAATGATTATGATAACAGCTTTATCACTTTACTTAATAAATTTATTTTATAAAAATTTAAAAAATAATTTAAATTATAAATAATTATAATTTATTTTTAATAAGAGATAATTTAATAAGTCCAAAAAAAGATTGTAAGATAAGTCTCAAATTTACAGAACTTTCACCTCTGGTTCTGTTGATAAATGTTGTAGGAAGTTCTTTTATCTTAAAATTAGAATTGCTTATAACTACAATTATTTCTGACAAAATTATAAATCCATCACCTATATTCCCACAATTTTTAATTATTTTTCTTGCGGATCTAATTGAATAAAATCTAAATCCATTAGTAAAATCACTCAAATTTATTCTTAAAAAAATTCTGGCAAGTAAATTTGACAAAATAGAAAAAATTCTTCTAGACCAACTCCAATTTAAGATTTTACTACCCTGGAGATATCTGCTTGATATGAGTAAATCAATTTTTTTTTGATTAAAATAGTTAATTTTTTTTTTTAGTTCTTGTGGACTATGTGAAAAGTCAGCATCCATTTCTATAATTATCTTAATTTTTTTATCTTTAAGGGCTTTCTTAATTCCAAATAATACTGCAGATCCTCTGCCTTTCTTTTTTTTTCTGTGGAAATATCTTAAATTCTTATATTTTTTACAAATAAGTTTTATTTCTGGCAATGGCGAGTCGTCAATAATAAATATGATAGCATTACTTAGTTGATTATTTATTTTTTTAACCAATTCATCAATATTCTTAGCCTCGTTATATGTGGGGATAATAATTGCTGCTTTAGTCATAATAAAATTTATTATTATCTAGTGTAATTAGTTTCCATTTATAAATTTTTTAACAACTTTGCTTTTTTTGAAAATTCTTTACAAATATAGACTATATCGTCTTTTTTAAGGTTAGCATGATTTGGCAAATATAATCCATAATCATGTATTTTCTCTGCATTTGGATATTTCTCTTTTTTATCTTTTTTTTTCCAGAATACTTGAGCCGACATATTTCCAGCGATAATTGGTCTACATTCTATCTTTTTTCTTGTAAGGTGATCAAATACCTCATCACGATTTAATAACATTGTAGCAAATCCAAAGTTTGATAATAAATTTGTTTTGCAATCTTGATAATGAAATCTTTTCAAATGTTTTAAATAAACATTGTAATTTTTTTGTCTAATTCTAGAAATTTGATTAATTTTTTTTAATTGATTGATGCCTAAAAATGCATTTATTTCTGTAGATCGAATGTTAAATCCAGAATAAATAAAACTAAATCTGGATTGGAATTTTGAAATTTTATTTTTTTTAATTATCTTATTTTTTTCTTTTTGTGGATAATCTCTTAACCAACCATGAGATCTAACTGATTTCATTATATTAGCTAGATTGCTGTTATTGGTACAAACCATTCCACCTTCAATGGTTGAAATATGATGTCCATAATAAAATGAAAATGATGATGCTATCCCGAACGATCCTAGTTTTTTTCTTTTGACCATAGATCCTAATGCTTCACATGTGTCTTCGACTAAAAAAGTTTTATACTTTTTGCAAATCTTTAATATTTTTTCCATCTCATTAGCATGTCCTAGAACATGAACTAAAACAATTAAAGATGGTTTAAATTTTTTGCAAAGATATTCTAAATGGTCAATAGATAAACCTAAATTTTTAAAATTTGTGTCACACAATTTAACATCATATCCTAACTGTAAAAAAGGTGTAACTGTTGTAGCCCATGATAAAGTAGGAGCTATTACTATTTTATTTTTTAATAACCCTGACTCAAGCAAAGATTGTGCGATTAATAAATTTGCAGATGAACCACTGTTAACAAAAGTTGAATTTGTAACTTTAATATATTTTGAAAAATTACTTTCAAATTTTTTTACATTTTTATTTTGTGTTAATCGGTCGGCTTTAATCAACCATTTTGATAATTTTTTTATTTCTGAATTTGTAATCGTATCTTCTGCTAATTTATATCTAATATCTTTAGGCATTATTTACATTAATTTTTTTGTTGAGCTTACTAATATTTGCAACTAATGAGTTCGGTTTTTTATTATCAATTATTATCTTTTTTTTATCAATATAATTATTAATAAATTTTTTTATAGATATTCCTTTTCCAGATCCGATATTATATATGCCTGTTAATTTTTTATCAAAAATTTTGAGTATAATTTTTACTACTTTTTCAGCATTTAAAAAATCTCTTATATTGTTAGCACCCTCAATATGTACTTTGTCTGATTTAATTTTTTCTAACTTATATTTCATTGATGGGTATAAAAAAGGTTTTTTTTGATTAT
>CACLGJ010000008.1 GCA_902606445.1 uncultured Pelagibacteraceae bacterium | reverse complement strand
ACCCTTATTGTAGCCTTGTTTAATTATATCTTTTCCAATAATAACACCACCTGTCGGGAAATCTGGACCTGGAATATGCTTCATCAATTCTTTAATTTTAATGTCTTTATTATTTATTAAAGCCAAAGCACCATCAATTATCTCACCTAAATTGTGTGGTGGAATACTTGTAGCCATTCCAACAGCAATACCTCCTGCTCCATTTACTAATAAGTTTGGATACTGAGATGGCAAAACCGTTGGTTCTTTTTCAGTTTCATCGTAATTACTTTTAAATTCAACAGTATTTTTTTCAATGTCATCTATCATACATTGAGAAATTTTTGAAAGCCTTGTTTCCGTATACCTCATTGCTGCAGCTGGATCACCATCTATAGATCCAAAGTTACCTTGACCATCAACTAGTGGTAAACTCATAGAAAAATCTTGAACCATTCTAACCAAAGCATCATAAACTGATTGATCGCCATGTGGATGATATTTACCTATTACATCACCAACTATTCTTGCTGATTTTCTAAATTGTTTAGACCAATCATATCCCCCTTTATACATAGCATAAAGTATTCTTCTGTGAACTGGTTTAAGACCGTCTCTTACATCAGGGAGAGCACGACTTACAATCACACTCATCGCGTACGAAAGATATGATGAGCTCATCTCATCATACATTGAAATGAGTTTTATATTTTTATCTTTTGAAGCTTCAATTTTTTCCATGAAAATTAAAATGGAATTTCGTCATCCATGTCATTGGCTGCTTGAGATATATCATCAGGAGCAGATGATGATTGATTATTATCATATTGAATACCTCCACCAGAATTTCCACCACCTAACATTGTCAAAGAAGAGTTATAGCCTTGAATGACAATTTCAGTCGAATATTTGTCTTGACCAGATTGTTCATCTTTCCATTTTCTTGTTGTAAGTTGGCCTTCAACATATATTTGGGCACCTTTTTTAAGATATTGCTGAACAACATTTACTAAACCTTCATTAAATACAACTATACGGTGCCATTCAGTTTTTTCTTTTTTTTCTCCAGTATTTTTATCTTTCCAGGTTTGACTTGTCGCAAGGCTTATTCTCGCAACACTTTTACCATTTACCATTTGTTTAATCTCAGGGTCTGCGCCTAAACGACCAATTAAAAGAACTTTATTTAAACTTCCAGCCATAATATTTTAAAATTTGAATGTTAATTAATTTATATTTATACCACATATTGCTCTGAATATTAATTATATTAATCCATAGCAAGAAAATTTATGATCAAAAAGATAGTTATTAAGGGTGCTAAAGAGCACAATTTAAAAAATATTTCGCTTGAAATACCTAAAGATAAATTTGTGGTCATTACAGGGTTATCAGGATCTGGAAAATCTTCATTAGCTTTCGATACAGTATACGCTGAAGGTCAAAGAAGATACGTTGAAAGTTTATCCGCATATGCCAGACAGTTTTTGGATAAAATGAAAAAGCCGAATGTCGATCTAATTGAAGGACTTAGTCCAGCTATTTCTATAGAGCAAAAAAATACATCAAAAAATCCTCGATCAACCGTTGCTACGGTGACTGAAATTTATGATTATATGAGAGTATTATATGCTAGAGCTGGAATACCATATTCACCTTTTACAGGTAAACCCATATCTTCTCAAACAATTACCCAAATTGTTGATAGAATTAAAGAATTACCAAAAAAAGTAACTATTTATTTATATGCACCCGTCGTAAGAGGCAGAAAAGGAGAATACAAAAAAGAAATCTTAAATTTTAAAAAAAGAGGTTTTAGAAAAATTAAAATTGATGATGTTTTATACGATATTGAAAATGTTCCTGAACTTAATAAAAAAATAAAGCACGATATTTCAATTTTAGTTGACAGAATTGTACTAAATTCTTCTTTAGGAAATAGATTAGCTGAAAGTATAGAAACATCAGTCAATTTAGCTAATGGTTTGATATTTGTTGAATATGAGGATGAAACATTACCAAAAAAATTTAGAAAAATTGAAAGATTAATTTTTTCTACAAAGTTTGCGTGCCCAGAAAGTGGATTTACAATTGAAGAAATTGAACCAAGATTATTTTCTTTCAACAGTCCCTTTGGAGCCTGTGAAGAATGTGAGGGTATAGGAATTAAATTAAATGTTGATCCAAACTTAGTAATTCCAAATGAAAAAAAAACAATAGCAGATGGTGCTATTGAACCTTGGGCAAAAACTACGACTTTATACTATGCTCAGACATTGGCATCTTTGGCTAAGCATTATGATTTTTCTCTTGAAGATAAATGGAATAAATTATCTAAAAAAGTTAAAGATATAATTCTTTATGGTTCTGATGATGAGGAAATTAAATTTACTTACGATGATGGTTACGAAAAGTATTCCCATAAAAAAACTTTTGAAGGTGTAATTAATAATTTAGAGAGAAGATATTTAGAAACTGACAGTGACTGGAAAAGAGAAGAAATTGCACAATATCAATCAGATACAAAATGTGAAAGATGTAATGGCTATAGACTTAAAGATGAAGCTTTATGCGTAAAAATTGATGGACTTCATATAAGCGAAGTAACAGAAAAATCTATTCTTGATGCTGCAGAATGGTTCAAAAATTTGAACAAAAATCTTGATAAGAAACAGATTAAAATTGCTGAACATATTTTAAAAGAAATAAATGAAAGATTAACTTTTTTATTAAATGTTGGTTTAGATTATCTTACCTTATCAAGAGAGTCAGGGACATTATCTGGTGGTGAGGCTCAAAGAATTAGATTAGCGTCTCAAATAGGATCTGGTTTAACAGGAGTATTATATGTACTTGATGAACCATCAATTGGTCTTCATCAAAAAGATAATGTTAAATTAATAAATGCTCTTAAAAGATTAAGAGATTTAGGAAATACAGTTATTGTGGTCGAACATGATACCGAAACTATGGAAAATGCAGATCATATTATAGATCTTGGTCCTGAAGCAGGAAATAAAGGTGGTGAAATAGTAGCGCAAGGTTCATTCAAAGATATCTGTAATAATAATGATAGTATTACAGGAAAATATTTATCTAATAAATTTAAAATTAATGTACCTAGAAAAAGAAGATTAGCAAAAAATGGAAGATTTTTAGAAATAACAGGAGCGACAGGTAATAACTTAGATGGGGTAAACTTAAAAATTCCACTTGGAAGTTTAACATGTGTTACCGGTGTCTCAGGATCTGGAAAATCTACACTAATTTTACAAACTTTATATAATGCTTTGAATCTTACGTTAAATAATAATAAATCTCGAAAAATTCCTAAACCATTTAAAGGATTTAAAGGAACTGAATTAGTTGATAAGATTATTGATATTGATCAGTCACCAATTGGTAGAACTCCAAGATCAAATCCAGCAACTTATACAGGAGCATTTGGTCCTATAAGAGATTGGTTTACTGGTTTGCCTGAATCTAAAACAAGAGGTTATAAACCAGGTCGTTTTTCATTTAACGTTAAAGGTGGAAGATGTGAGGCTTGTGAGGGTGACGGTGTTATAACTTATGAAATGCACTTTTTACCAGATGTTTATATACAATGTGATGAATGTAAAGGGACAAGATATAATAGAGAAACTTTAGAAATTAAATTTAAAGATAAAAGTATTGCAGATGTTTTGAATATGACTGTAGATGAAGGTTGTGAATATTTTGAAAATATATCAAATATCAAGTCAAAATTATTAACTCTTAAAAAAGTTGGACTTGGATATATAAAGATAGGACAACAAGCTACTACATTATCAGGTGGTGAAGCACAAAGAATTAAATTAGCAAAAGAATTATCTAAGAGATCAACAGGACGAACAATGTACATACTTGATGAACCTACAACAGGTCTTCATCAACATGATATTAAAAAACTTTTAGAAATTCTTCATACTTTTGTTGCGTTAGGAAATACTGTGGTTGTTATAGAACATAATTTAGATGTAATCAAAACTGCTGATTATATTGTAGATATGGGTCCTGAAGGTGGTGTTAAAGGTGGAAAAATTATCGCAGAGGGAAAACCAGAGGAAATTTGTAAAATCAAAAACAGTTATACTGGACTTTTCTTAAAGCCACTTTTAAATTGATTTAAAATTCACAAAAATTGATGTATAAAAGTAAGAATTATGAGTAACTTACTTTCTTCATTATCTAAAACTGTCCATGCCTCAGTGTTATTAGCTATAGTGTTATTTTTAGGTTTGTTTTACCAAAATGATGGTTTTGCTTTTGATGTAATATTTTATAGTTGGCTTGCAAGATATACGCATGTAGTTGTTGGTATTATGTGGATTGGTTTACTTTGGTATTTTAATTTTGTGCAAATACCTAACATGGCTAAGATTCCTGATGAACAAAAACCTGCCATAGGAAAAGTTATTGCTCCTGCTGCTTTATTTTACTTTAGATGGGGTGCTGCTTTGACTGTTTTATCTGGCTTAATTCTTGCTCACTTAAATGGGTATCTACACGATGCAATGACTTTAAGTATTGGATCAGGTGTACCAAAACATACTGCCATAGGTATTGGGATGTGGCTAGCAATCGTAATGGCTATCAATGTTTGGTTTGTGATTTGGCCAAACCAAAAAAGAGCTTTAGGAATGGTTGAATGTGATCCAGATCTAAAGGCTAAATCTGCTAAAACTGCAATGTTGTTCTCTAGAACAAATACACTGTTGTCACTGCCTATGTTGTTAACAATGGTTGCGGCTCAAAATCTCTATTAAATTTTTTCTTCCTCTTTAAGAATAGTTCTTTGCGATACGTTTAATCTTACAAGAACTGTATTTGCTATATATATTGATGAATAAGTTCCAAATATAACACCAAAAATCATTGCAAGAGAAAAACCTTTAAGTATTTCACCACCAAAAAAAAATATTGAAAATAAAGCTAAAAGAGTTGTAACAGAAGTTATTAAAGTTCTTGATAAAGTTTCATTAATTGAAATATTTGTAAGTTCAAAAATCTTTATATCAGAATACTTTCTCAGATTTTCTCTAACTCTGTCAAAAATAACAACTGTATCATTCATTGAGTAACCTACAATTGTGAGAACTGCTGCAATAATTGATAAATTTATTTCTAAACTTAAAAGTGAAAACAAACCTAAAGTTACAATTACATCATGAAATAAAGCTATGATAGCTCCTAGACTAAATTGCCATTCGAACCTGATCCAAATATAAATTAGCATTATTGCTAGAGAAACACTTATAGCAATTATCCCTGATCTTAACAATTCTTCACTTACTTTGGGACCAACATTTTCTACTCTTCTAAAATCAAAATCATTCCCAAAAGATTTATCTAAATTAAACTTTATTTCTTCAATTATGTCTTTTTTCTTATCTTTATTTTCAAATTTAACCAAATAATCTTGATCATTACCAAATTTCTTAACAGACACATCACCTAAATCCATTTGATTTAGATTATCTCTTAATGAAGTAACATTGATTTTATTATCAGAAGATCTTAATTCAATTAGTGTTCCACCTTTAAAGTCTATTCCAAAATTTAAACCCTTAAAAATTAGAAAGCCTAATGAAATGATAACTAAGACAAGTGAAATAATATTAAATTGAGTATAAAACTTATTAAATTTTATCATTTATATTAAAGCCTCTTTGTCTTTATTTCTTAATACATAAATTGCAGTAAATAAACGCGCTATAAAATAAACAGAGAATAGTGTGGTAAAGATTCCAACTCCTAAAGTAATAGAAAAACCTTTAATAGGCCCAGATCCCATGAAAAACAAAATTACAGCAGCTAAAAGTGTTGTAATGTTAGCATCTAATATTGCTGTTCTTGATTTTGTATATCCGCTATCAAAAGCAATAATGTTATTTTTTTCATTTTTAAGCTCTTCTTTAATTCTCTCAAATATCAAAACATTAGCATCAACAGCCATACCAACAGTTAAAATAATTCCTGCAATACCTGGTAATGTCAATGTGGCTTCAAAAAGAGTTAAAACACCTAAAAGAATTATTAAATTAGTTATGAGAGTAATATTAGTAATTAAACCAAATGTTTTATATTTAAAAAACATGTAAATAATTACAAGCAAAAAACCAATTGCTAAAGCAATCATACCAGCGTTGATAGAGTCTTGACCTAAATCTGGACCAACTGTTCTTTCTTCAATAATATATAAAGGTGCTGGTAAAGCTCCAGATCTTAATAATAAAGCCAAATCTGTAGCAGATTGAAATGTAAATCCGCCACTTATCTGACCGCTACCACTAGCGATAGTATCTCTAACAACTGGGGCACTTATAATTTTTCCATCTAATACAATTGCTAATTGTCTACCAATATTTGAAGATGTTGCTTTCCCAAATCTTTTTGCTCCTACTCTATCTAATGTAAATGAAACAACTGTTTCATTTGTTTGATTATTCATTCTTGGTTGAGCATCTAATAGATTATCTCCACTTAAAATAATTCTTTTGCTCACATAATCTTCATTTAAACCGTCTTCATATTGAAGTTTTTCACTGCCGAAAGAATCTTGATTATTTTTGGACACAAATCGGAATGTTAAATTTGCAGTTTTTCCTAGTAATGTTTTAATTCTAGCAGGATCATCTAAGCCAGGTAATTCTACTAAAACACGGTCATTTCCTCTTTTAAGAATATTTGGTTCATTTGTACCAATTTCATCAATTCTTCTTCTAACAATTTCTAAAGCTTGATCTTGTGATGAAGTTTTTAATTCAACAAGTCCTTGTTTTGAAAAACTTAGTTCTAAAACACTACCAGAGTCAATTATTTCAAATTGATGAGAATTAAATCTTGGATAATAAGGATTTATGTTACTATTTTCATCTTGAAATTCATCTATAATGCTTTGCTTAAATTTTTCTTCGACATTAAAAGTTATCTTATTATCTAATAGATTCAAATTACCAATACGAATACCTTTTTCTTTAAAGTAAGACCTAATTGAAGAAGATATATTTTGTAATTTTTGTTGGATTACTGGCTTGTTATCTATTTCTAACAATAGATAAGACCCACCTTGTAAGTCTAGACCAAGATTTATTTTTTTGTCAAAAAATCTGTTATCTTGGTTAAAAAGATTATTTGATGCAACAAAAATAAAGAACAAGCAAATTAATGAAACTAATATTATTCTTAACTTAGAAAAATATAACATTCCTTTAATTTATCAGACTATTTTTTTACTTCTGTAGAATTTAATAAAGCTTGAATTCCAGTAGCTTTTACGATTTCAACTTTGACATTTTCAGCTATTTCTACCTCTACTTTATCGTTATCAATAATTCTTTCAATTGTTCCAGTAATACCACCTGATGTAATTACTTTATCCCCTCTTTTTAAACCCTCGACCATAGCTTTATGCTCTTTAACCTTTTTTTGTTGGGGTCGAATTAGAAAAAAGTAAAAAATTACAAATATTAAAATTAATGGGATAAACTGACCTATTCCTGAACCTTCCATAAAACTCCTATATTTTAGCTGATTATTTATACCACTTAAGAAATTAAAACAACTTTAATTCAATGAAATTTTTTCTAAATTTTTCATGTAAGGTCTTAATTTTTCTGGAATAATGATTGATCCATCACTCTGTTGGTAATTTTCCATAATTGCTATTAAAGTTCTACCTACAGCTAATCCACTACCATTCAAAGTACCCACATATTCTGTTTCTTTATTTTGATTTTTATACCTTGCTTTCATTCTTACAGCTTGGAATATTGAGCATGATGAGCAGGAAGAAATTTCTCTATAATTATTTTCGGATGGTAGCCAAACTTCAATATCATAGGTTTTTTCTGCACTGAAACCCATATCACCACTACATAAAATCACTTTTCTATACGGTAAACCTAAATCATCTAAAATTCCTGTGGCACATTTAGTCATTCTCTCTAATTCTTCTAAACATTTATCTTTTGTTACTATACTGACCATCTCAACTTTATAAAATTGATGTTGTCTAATCATTCCTTTTGTATCCTTACCATAACTACCTGCCTCTTTTCTGAAACAAGGAGTAGATGCTACAAATCGCATGGGTAAATCATTTAAATCAACAATCTTATCTTTTACTATATTTGTTAAAATAACTTCAGCTGTAGGTATTAAAAACTTTCTTTCAGATTTTTCATCAATCTTTATTTCAAATTGATCATTTTCAAACTTGGGTAATTGACCAGTTCCATACATAGTGTTTTCAGATGCCATTAAAGGAGGAGAAATTTCATTATACCCATTTATAGAAATGTGTTTATCTAACATATAATTAGATAATGCTCTTTCAAGTAATGCTAATTTATCTTTTACAAAAACAAATCTTGATCCAGTAGTTTTTGTTGCAAGATCAAAATCAAGCATCTTTAGATTTTCACCTAACTCATAATGTGACTTTGGTTTGAAATCAAAATTTGGGATACCGTCTGATTTAAATATTTCAACATTATCTTTTTCATCGATTCCACTCGGTACATCTTTATGAGGTATATTTGGTATATTAGATAAAATTTTATCTAAATTTAACTTGAGAAGCTTTTGTTTATTAGAAATTGATTCAAGTTCTTGCGATATTTCTTTAGATCTCTTAAATAATTTTTCATCCTTAGATTTTGAAATATCTTTTTTTTCACTTTCTAAATTTTCTTTTTTCTGAATAAGTTTTCTATTTTGTTCATCTAAGTGTTTTAAATCATCTACATCTAAATCAACGTTTCTGCGTTTTAATTGATTTTTAAACAGATCAAAATTTTTACGTATTTCTTTTATACTATGCATCTTCTTTTTTTAATTGTTTATTTTCAATAAATTTTACTGAAAAAATTGATAATTCATACAGAATTAAAAGTGGAATAGCTAATCCTATTTGTGTTATCGGATCTGGTGGAGTTAGTAAAGCTGCTGCTGCAAAAATAATTACAACAACATATTTTCTTCTTTTTTTTAAAAATTGAGAATCAACAATTCCAACTCTTGCAAGTAAACTTAGCACTACTGGTAATTGAAAACTTATTCCAAACGCAAAAATTAATTTCATTACCAAAGATAAATATTCGTTTACTTTTGCCTCTAATTGAATTGGAAGGTTCGTTGATAAACCTGAACTTTCAAATGATAAAAAAAACTTAATCGCAAGTGGCATTATTAAGTAATAAACTAGCATTCCACCTAAAAAGAAAAGGATTGGTGTTAAAACTAGATATGGAAGAATTGCAGTTTTTTCATGTTTGTAAAGTCCTGGTGCAATAAATTTCCAAATTTGCATAAGTATAAAAGGACATGTAACAAAAAATGCAGCAAAAAATGATACTTTTAGATAAGTTAAAAAGGTTTCTTGTAGTGCAGTAAATATCAACCGTCTGTCAGAACCATCATCTTTTACTGCTTGAGCAAAAGGTTCAACTAAAAAACCATAAAGATGTTCAGCAAAGATATAACACCCAATAAAAAAAATTATTAAGAAAATAAAACTATGAATTAATCTTTTTCTTAGCTCAGTGAGATGGCTAATAAAACCACCCTCTTGATCTTCATTACGCATCTTTATCTTCTTCATTCTTTTTATCTTTTTTTTTAATTGTATTTTCTTCTAGATCGATGTTGGAAACTTCACTTTGAATATTGTTTACATACTTTTTTGCAGTTCCAATCCAGGATCCAACTTTTTTTAACATAATTGGAAAATCTTTTGGACCTAATACAATAATTGCAATAGCAACAACAATTAAAATCTCAAACCAACCAATAGTGGGCATGTGATTTACTCTTTATTTTGGCTGTCTTGATTATCTTCAGAAATATTTTTGGGCTCAGGGTCATCTGTAACATCAGATGCCATACCTTTTTTAAAACTCTTGATCCCTTTAGCAACATCACCCATTAAACTAGAAATCTTACCTCTGCCAAAAAGTAAAACAACTAAAATAACAACAATTGCAATTTGCCAAATTCCTATACTCATAGTGATGTTATAGCTTGTTTAGAAATATTTTAAAAGTGACTTTTTATTTATTCTCATCTTCATTAAGAGTACTATTTAACATTTCATCAATATTCGTATAAATATCCTCTTTTTTTTCATCTTGTTTTTCTTTATAAAATTTGCCCGTACCAAATATCGCATTATCTACGTTAGAAGTATCAATTAAACCAGCAGCACCAAGTTCGTCAACAGTTGGGAGATCAGATAGTTTTTGAAGGTTAAAATGGCTTAAAAAATCTTCTGTAGTCACATATTGTATCGGTTTACCTGGAACATCTTTTCTTCCACCAGGTTTTACCCAATTTAGTTCCATTAAAATTTCTAAAGTATTTGTACCAAAAGCAACTCCTCTAATTTCTTCAATTTCAGCTCTAGTAACTGGTTGATGATATACTATTATTGCTAGTGTTTCGATAGCAGCTTTAGATAGTTTTTTTTCAACTGTTTTTTCTTGTCTCATTAAAATAGATAAATTTGGAGATGTTCTAAATGACCATTTCTTTGATATACAAACTAAATTTATACCTCGATTAGAGTATTCTAACTTGAGTTTTTCTAATAATTTTTCAATATTTACTTTTTTTGAAAGTTTACTTTCAATAGTATCAACATCCAATGGTTCTGCGGCTGCAAAAATTATTGCTTCAATTTCTTTTTCGATTAATGATAATTTTGAAGGAAAGTTTACTATATTGGTTTTTTTTTCTATTTTTTTTTTATTCATGAATTTTCTTTAACGTAAATATCTTCAAATAATTTTTCTTGCTTTATCTTTAAATTTCCCTCTTTAACAAGTTCAAGTGAACCAGCAAATATACCTGCTTTACCTGTTTTTTTAAATTTTTTTTCAAATTTAAAGTTATTTGGAATCAATTCATCTAAATTTTTCCATTCAGTTAATTTTCCAAAAAAATCTTTAATTGTTTTAATGCCCTCTTCTGTTGTGAATACTGGTAATTTTGGAATATTTAGTTTTTGAAAATCTTTTGTCATTAATATGGATGAGTAAGCTTTTAAAAGTTCAAATAGATTTAATTTATATTCAGAACTATAAATTGATCTTATATTACCTTTCATTCCTCTAGTTCTTATTTCTCGTCCAAGTCTTTTTCTTTTTAACATTTGATCTGATAATAATCGTATTAATTCTAATTTCTTTAATTGAAGTTTTAACTTATCAGCAACCTCCTGAACTTTAAATTCCTCTTCAGGTGTGGCTGGTAATAATAATTTAGATTTTAAATATGCTAACCAAGTTGCCATCAGAAGATACTCGGATGCAATTTCTAAATTTAAATTTTTTTTTTCTAAAATATAATTGTGAAACTGATCTGCTAATTTTGTAATAGAAATTTCCTCTAAATTAACTTTCTGAGATTTTGCTAAATCTAATAGTACATCTAGAGGTCCATTATAATTATCAACATCAACCTTGAAAAAAGTGTTTTTAGATTCGATCATTAATTAATATTAACTTAAATTTTTGTAAAATTCTGAGGTTTTTTTAATTATAAATGAGTTCACTTTAGGTGAGTTTTCTGCAACTTTAATCATTTCATTAATATTAGCATTACAATGTAGGGCTAAATCACATCCTGCAATAAAGGTTCTTTTTGTATTTTCAGAAATTGAATACTTTAAACTTTTCATTGATAGATCATCTGAAATTATTAAATTTTTAAATTTAATTTTCTTCCTAATAATACTTATTATCTTTTTTGAGTGGGTGACAGTATTTTCCGAATCTATCTTTTTAAAAATAACATGAGCTGTCATTGCAAATAAAGAATTTTTTGATTTAAATGCCTTAAAGTCATTCTTATTAAGATAATCTAAACTTTTATTTATAATAGGTGTGAAATAATGACTGTCGACTTTAGCTAAACCATGGCCAGGAATGTGCTTAATCACCGTTCCAATTGAATTGTCTTTAAAATATTTAATACATAAATTGCCAATTTCTGAAACGATTCTTGTATTTTTGGAGAAAGATCGATCACCAATTACATTTGAACTATTTTTATATCTAAGGTCTAATACTGGAACGGTATTTATATTAATACCTAAATTTTTTAAAAGAAAGCTAATCTTATCTACAAAAAGTTTATAAGTAATTAAAAATTCTTTTTTGTTTTGAATAAAAATTTTTCCAAAAAATTCTGAGGTAAAATTATCTAAAGATATAATCTTATTTAACCTATTTACTTTGCCGCCTTCTTGGTCAATCATGATAGGATAATTATCATCTTTAAAAATTTTTTTAATATTTGATGTTAAATTTTTGATTTGTTTAATATTGTGTAAATTTCTTGAAAACAATATTACTCCCCAAGGCTTATATTTTTTTAAAAAAGTAATTTCCCTTCTATTTAATTTCGTACTTTTTATACCAGTAATAAACCTCTTTCTATTGATCATCTTTATCTAGTAATTTCCAAAAATTATACTTTTTCTTTTTTTTGGTTTGAGTATTTTTAACATATTCAATAATATCTTTTGTATCATTTTCTAAGGTTGTTATATTTTGAGAATATCTTCCAATTTTTTCATTGATATTTGTAAGTGATCGAAAAGATTTTTTTTTATGAGAGTCAGAGAAATAATATTTCGCTGTAAAAAAAAAGAATAGAAAAATTACTAACAAATAAAGTAAATGTTTTATTTCTTTTATCATTACATTTTTTCTGGTGTATCTACACCAATAATATTCATTCCAGATCGAATAACATTTGAAATTGCTTTTAAAAAAACTAATTTATCATTAGAAATTTTATTATCTTGACTAATAAATCTTTTTTCTGAATTTTCTTTTCCAAGACTCCAATATGAATGAAATTCTGAAGCAAGATCATATAAGTAAACAGGTATTCTATGTGGTTCTAGTTTTAAACAAGCAGTGTCAATACATTTTGGCCATTCCGAAATTTTTTTTAAAATTTTAATCTCATCATTAGAGTACTCAAAATTATAATCACTCAATTCAATCTTTGAATTAAGATCTTTACCAATATGTCTAAAAACAGATGAAATTCTAGCATAGCAATATTGAACATAATATAATGGGTTGTCTTTTGATTTTTCTTTTACGGCATCAAAATCAAAATCTAATTCAACATCACTACTTCTATTAAGCATAATAAATCTAGTTGCATCTTTTCCAACTTCTTCAATCAAGTCATCAACCGTAATATAGTCACCTTTTCTTTTTGACATTTTAAATGGTTTTTTATCTTTAATGAGTTTTACTAACTGACTAATTTTACAAATTAATTTATCTTTTTTTCCTGATAGAGCTTCAACTGAAGATGAAATCCTTTTAATATAACCTGCATGATCTGCGCCGAGGATATTTATTAAATAATCAAATTTACGGTCAACTTTGTTTTTATGATAAGCAACATCACTGGCAAAATAAGTCCAAGTTCCGTCTGACTTTTGTAATGCCCTATCTTTGTCATCACCAAAATCTGTAGATTTAAATAACAATTGTTCTCTTTCAACCCAGTTTTTATTATTATCCCCAGCTGGTGCTTTAATTTTTCCTTTGTAAACAAATTTATTTTTTTCTAAAAATTTAACTACACTTTCGACCTCTTTTTTTAAAACAATACTTTTTTCACTTACAAAATTATCATGTTTAATTCCAAGACTCTTGAGATTCTTCTTAATTAAAAGAAGCGCCTGTTCTATTGATAAGACTGTTAACTCATCATGTATTTCATCGTAGTTATCAAAATTTAGATCTGATTTATTTAAAATTATATTTTTTGCAAAATCTATTAAATAATCACCTGGATATAAATCAGGATTATCTTGGGGAAATATCTCCTTGAATTTAACCTCCCTAATTCTGAAGTATACAGATTTAGTGAAATTTATAATCTGATTACCATAATCATTTACATAATATTCTTTTGTAACCTTGTGTTTATTAAAGATTAAAACATTAGATAATACATCACCTAATATAGCTCCCCGACTGTGACCAACGTGTAAAGGGCCTGTTGGGTTTGCAGATACAAATTCAACTAAATAGTTAAATTTTTTTTCATTTTGATTAATTCCAAATTTTTTGTCGTTATCAATAATTTCTTCTATAAAATTTGACCAAAAAGATGGCCTAAATTTAATATTTATGAACCCAGGCTTTGCCACAGATATAATTTCGATTTGGTCATCATTATTTTTAATTTCAGACGCAAGTTTTTGTGCAAGTATTAATGGGGATGTTTGATTGAGTTTTGATAAAACCATAGCAACATTAGTTGAAATATCACAATTAAATTTAGGTGGTGGTATTTCAGCGTTAATACCTTTAAAAGTTTCTGGAATTATAAGTTGGTTCTTTTTACTTAAATCGACAATGATCGATTTAATTTTATCTAAATATAATTCAAAAATATTCATTTATTATCATTATAAAGGTTAATTGCATATCTATCTGTCATACCTGATATAAAATCTGAAATAGCTCTATATTTATCTTTAGTCAATTGATCTTTAGTAAGAAATTTTCTAGGGTTTGATTTAATCATTTTAAATAATTTCTTAATCATTATTTTACCTCTTTGATTCTTTTTAAGCACTGATTTATTATCGTACATTTTATTTCTTAAAAAAGATCTGATTTCTTGATCAGAACTTTTTATTTTATCTGAAAAACAAACTATTAACTGATTTGACTTTGAGACATCCTTTAGTGATTTAATTTTAAATTTTTTGATATTTTTTTTTGTATTACTTAATAAATCTCTGATCATAATATCTATCGAGTCTCTTATTATTTGGTAAATTGCAATTTTATAATTTTTTTTATTAATTCTATTTCTATATTTTTTGTAAATTTTTTTAAAAAAATCTAATTCTATTAATTCTTCAAGTCTAAATAAATTTGCTTTTATTCCATCTTGAATATCATGATTATTATATGCAATATCATCTGATATTGCAGATATTTGAGCTTCTAATGAAGGATATGTATTAAAATCAATTTTTTTTTTAAAAAATTTTAAACCAATTAATCTATTGATCACACTTAGATCATCTACTGGTCCATTGTGTTTTACAAGACCTTCTAAAGTTTCAAGAGTTAAATTTAGTCCAGCAAATTTAAAATATTTATTCTCTAAAAACATTACTATTCTTAGTGTTTGAATATTGTGGTCAAAACCGCCATAATTTTGCATACATTCATCTAGAGCATCTTCACCTGCATGACCGAATGGTGGATGACCTAAATCGTGAGCGAGACTCAAAGTTTCGGATAAATCTTCATTAAGATTCAGATATTTAGCTATTGATCTTGCAATTTGAGCAACTTCAATTGAATGGGTTATTCTAGTTCTAAAATGGTCCCCTTCAGTATTAACAAATACTTGAGTTTTATGTTTTAATCTTCTAAATGAGGCACTGTGTATTATCCTATCTCTATCTCTTTGAAATGGAGATCTATATTTTGAATAAGTTTCTTTATTAAGTCTACCTTTACTTCTAAATACGCCTAACAAAGTGTCTTTTTTCATTCTTTAAATTAAATAATTAAGTATTATATTAGTAATATCAGTGTTCAGATATGATTAAAGAAATTAAATTTACAGATAAAGCTTTAAAACAAATAGATAATTTATTAGCAAAAAAAGATAAAGGTTCTTTCTTTAGAATCGCCATCAAAGGTGGTGGATGTTCTGGTTTTCAGTATGAATTCACTTTTGATAAATCAAAGCAAGAGAATGATTTAAATTATCAAAATATTTTAATCGATAAAACTTCAGCGGATTTACTAAAGGGATCAGAAGTTGATTATGTCTCTGAATTAATTGGTGAACAATTTAAAATATCTAATCCACAAACCAAATCTTCATGTGGTTGTGGAGTTTCCTTCTCAATTTAATGTTAATTTCATCTTGGAATGTAAATTCCGTACGTGCCCGGATTGAAAATATCAAAAGTTATCTTCTTAAATATAAACCAGATCTATTAATGATGCAGGAGATTAAGACAGAGGATGTTAATTTTCCTTACGATGATTTTTCCTCAATAGATTATGAAAGTCATGTTTTTGGTCAAAAAAGTTATAATGGAGTTGCAATTATTTCTAAGGAAAAATTAAAAAACATTAGAACAGACCTAATTAAAGATAAATTAAAACAATCAAGAATTATTTCTGCTGAAATTGAATATAAGAAAAAAGTTATTCAATTAATAAATATTTACACACCTAATGGAAATCCTGTTGATACCGAAAAGTATGATTATAAAAAAAATTGGATGGATCAATTAATAAAGCAATTAAAAACATTATCTAAAAAAAATTCTAATATAATTCTTGCAGGTGATTTCAATGTTATTCCAGCTGCGGAAGATGTCTATAATGTAAAAAGTTTTGAGGATGATGCTTTATACAGATTAGAAATAAGAAAAAAATTTAGAGAGATGCTTAATTTAGGTTTAAGTGATGTTTATAGACATTTTAATGAAACAAAAGAAGGTTATACTTTTTGGGATTATATGAGAGGTGCTTGGCAAAAAAATAATGGCATGAGAATAGATCACTTCTTAGTATCAAATTCTTTAATCGATCAAGTCAAATCTATAAATATTAATAAAGACCCAAGAGGAAGAGAAAAGCCCTCTGACCACACTCCAATTGAAATTAGATTAGCTTAAAGATTTTATCTTGTTAACTAAATCTTCGTTTATATTGCGAGGACCTTTGTCTAATCTATTTTTGTGTCTTCTCTCACCTGGAAGTCTTACGCCATCAAAAGATTTCATCTTGCCAAAAAATTCATCAGCATGTTTTTGCCAATTTGTTCCAGAGGTTTTATCTGGTGATATTGCAATAATAAATTCTCCTCCACTTGGCGGTCCGCCATCATTATTATCTTTTGCAGCTGTTTCAAAACTAAAATTATCACCAACTAAAGCACCAGCCATTAATTCTACCATCATTGCAATTGCAGAGCCTTTGTAACCACCAAAAGGTAATAACACACCACCATCAGCTATTGCTCCAGGATCAGTAGTTTCTTTACCTTCTTTAGTTAATCCTGTTCCAAGAGGAACCTTGTGCCCTTCTCTTTTAGCAACTTGAACTTCACCCATTGCCATTGATGCTGTTGCCATATCATAAACTACAGGAGTTTTTCCTGGTCTTGGCCAAGCAAATGATATTGGGTTTGTTCCAAATAATGGTTTGATTGCGCCAGCAGGAGCTACAGCTGGCTTATAAGATGTACAAGCAAAAGCAACTAAACCTTCTTCTGCTAATTTTTCTGTTTCAGGCCACATCGCAGCCATATGGTGAGAATTATTTATTGCAAGTACTGCAACACCGTTTTCTTTTGCAGCTTTTATTAATTCAGGTATGCCTTTATTTAAAACCACAGGTGCTAAACAATTATTACCTTGAACTTTAATTACTGATGCTGAAATCTTTTTGATTTCTGGTTTCCCTTTGCCATTAATCTTTCCACTTTTTAAGCCACTTACATAAGCTGGTAATCTAAATAAACCATGAGATAAAGAACCATCACGTTCAGCATTTCTGATTAAATCTGATAATATAGATGCTGTTTCATCATCACAGCCATTAGCTAATAATGTTTTTTTAGCTAAATCAAAAATTTCATCTAGTGAAAGGGAAACTGTACTCATCCCTTTATTAGATATTATTTATGCCTAAAGATCAATTTCTAATTAACAGCCTTTGAAAGATTTTGACATGTTGCTAATTAAATCAAAATATAAATCTTTACCGGGGTTAAGAGTTGCTCCTAATGGATCTATGACCCCTGTTGCAACATTGGTATCTTTCGCTACAGCTTTTATAATATCAGGATTAAACTGAGGCTCTGAGAATATACAGCTTACTTTGTCATGCTCAATTACTTCTCTAATTTCAGCTAGTTGCTCAGCACCAGGCATTACATCTGTATTTACTGTAAACGCACCTAAAATATTAATACCAAATCTTTTTTCAAAATATTGATACGCATCATGAAAAACTATTGATTTAAAATCTTTATTTAATTCGGATTTTACTTTCTTAGTTAGTTTATCTAAGTCTTTATGTGCCTTTTTTAAATTTGCTTTATATTTGGCCTCATTTTTTGGATCATTCTCGATCAAGTGTTCTGCCATTTCACTTAAAATCACTTTTGCATTCATTGGATCTAACCAAATATGTGGGTCGTATTCACCATGAGCGTGCCCTTCATGTCCGTGTTCATCATGACCTTCTTTTTTGTGATCATCGTCATGTCCGTGTTCATCATGACCTTCTTTATCATGATCATCCTCTTTGTGACCTTCTTTATCATGATCATCCTCTTTGTGACCTTCTTTATCATGATCATCATGATCATCTTCTTTTTTAGCATGATCATCGTGTCCATGATCATCATGTTCTTCAAATATATTTCTTTCTCTAAATTTTAATTTTGTTAATCCTTTAATTTCTAACAACTCAATCTTCTCAGCCTTTTTAGCTATTGAACCTAATGGTTTTTCTAAGAAATTTTCTAAATCTTCCCCTACCCAGAATACAATATCAGCTTCTTGCAACATTTTTGCGTGTGAAGGTTTTAAGGCAAATCCATGTGGTGAAGCATATCCATCAACTATTAAATCTGGTTTACCTACTCCATCCATCAAGTAACTTGCTAATGAATGTATTGGTTTTATTGATGTAACTACTTTGACATCAGCGTTTGCTGGTGCAAAAATAGTTAATAAAGATAGTATTGATAGTATAAATGGTAATTTTTTAATGTTTTTCATAATAGTAATATTTAAAGGTTGTTATAATATAACACTATGTAATAATATAACATTTATAAGTCAAGCAATTAAATGAGCACAAATCAAAATATATTAGTAAAATTAAAAGAAGCTGGTTTTCGCATAAATGACAAATGGCTAGTTAAAGGTGTAACTTTGCAAATTGAAAAAGGCAAAATAGTTACTCTCATTGGCCCAAATGGTTCTGGAAAAAGTACTACTGCTAAAATTGCATTAGGAATTTATAAAAAAATAGACGGAGAAGTTGAAAAATATACAAATAAAGTTGGATATGTACCTCAAAAAATTTCTGTAGACTGGACTCTGCCTCTTAGAGTTAATGATTTCATGACACTAACTGAAAATCTTAAAGCAGAAGCTATAAATGAAGCTTTATCATTAACTGGCGTTATTCATCTTAAAGATAAAAATTTAGGTGATCTTTCAGGTGGAGAATTCCAAAGAGTGTTACTTGCAAGAGCTATTTCAAAAAAACCAGAATTATTAGTACTTGATGAGCCAGTACAAGGTGTAGATTTTACAGGTGAAATTGCTCTATACGAACTTATAAAAAAAATTTCTGATGAATTAAATTGTGGAATTTTATTAATTTCTCATGACTTACACACAGTTATGAGTGCAACTGACCATGTGGTTTGTTTAAATGGACACGTTTGTTGTTCAGGAACTCCAATAGATGTTGCTAAAAATAATGAATATAAAGCTTTGTTTGGCGAACAAGCTTCTCAAATATTAACTAGATATGAACATAGACATGATCATATTCATACAATTGAAGGTGAAATAAAAAAAAATTAAATGCTTGATGACTTTTTTATAAGAGCTTTATTAGCTGGACTTGGTGTTGCAATTGTAACAGGACCTCTTGGATGTTTTGTAATATGGAGAAGATTATCGTATTTTGGTGATACATTAGCCCACTCTGCATTACTTGGAGTGACTTTAGCTTATACTATGGAATTTAATATTGCTTTTTCAGTATTCATTATTTCATCATTAATTGCATTAATTCTAATACAACTTCAAAAAAGAACAAATCTCCCTGGTGATGCTTTGCTAGGTCTTTTAGCACATTCCTCTTTAGCAGTTGGACTTGTTGTAATAGGTTTTTTAACATTCATCAGGTTTGATATCATGGGATTATTATTTGGAGATATATTAGCTGTCACCATTGATGATTTATTGATTATATGGGTTGGTGGACCATTAATACTTTTGGTTTTAAAATTAATTTGGAAATCTTTATTTGCATCGACAGTAAATTATGAGTTAGCAGAAGCTGAGGGTCTAAACCCAGATAGAGCTAAAGCAATTTTTACAATCTTAATGGCTGGGATTATTGCAATATCAATTAAAATGGTTGGCTTACTATTAATTACAGGAATGTTAATTATACCAGCAGCGATGGCTCGAAACATTTCTGATAGTCCGCAGAAAATGGTTGTCTACTCAATTATTGGAGGTGTGTTGTCAGTAATATTAGGATTGTTCTCTTCTTTAGAGTTCAATACACCATCTGGACCTTCAATTATAGCGGCTGCTTTATTCTTATTCATACTTTCTTTATTAAATATAAAACAATCAATTAAATTGAAAAATTAAATGGTAATCAGTAAGATAGATAAAATGCACAGCCTTTCAAAAAATCAGCAAATTATTTTTGATTTAATTGATAAATCACCTGAACCATTAAAAGCATACACAATACTTTTTAATGTTCAAAAAAAAGGTATCAAAGCCCCACCACAGGTTTATCGAGCATTAGACAAATTAGTTGAAATGGGAAAAATTCACAAAATAGAAAGTCGAAATGCCTTTATTGCCTGCCATAATTCGAGTTGTCAGGTAGCTAAAGCTACTGCGTTTTCAATCTGTGAGATTTGTGAAAAAGTAACAGAAATAAGTAGCGCAGGTCTTTCTAAATACTTGGCTAATTTCAAAGATAAAGATGGTATGAAATATAGTAAATACAATCTTGAGTTTTTTGGATTATGCAAAAAATGTAGATAAGTTATTATCTAAAATCTAAATAAAATAAGCTGAAAGGAAAACGTATGTTTATTAAGAAGTATCTTAAATGGATAAGCACATTTCTAGTTTTAGTTGGTATTCTATTAACAAACCTAAATATATATCCTTTAAATATATACTTTCATGGATTAGGAGTTGTTGGATGGACTATCGCTGGATTTGTTAGCAAAGATAAAGCGATACTAACTAACTTTGGACTACAAATACCATTGTTCTTAATAGGAATTTATAAGATTATTATCTAGTGAAAAATACTAACAAAATATTTCTAGGTGAATTTATTGGAAGTAGCTTTTTAGTAATGGTTATTGTTGGGTCTGGAATAATGGCTGAAAATCTCACAAATGATAATGCTTTAAGATTAACAGCTAATACACTCGCAACTGGTGCTGGCCTATTCGTCTTAATAACTGCTTTTGCAAATATTTCAGGTGCACATTTCAATCCTTTTGTGAGTTTAGCGATGTTTTTAAGAAAAAAAATCAATGGAAAACTTCTCATCATATATATTCCTGCCCAAATACTTGGTTGTTTGCTAGGTGTTATGTTGGCTAATGTTTTTTTTGAACACGATATTCTTGAGTTATCGACAAAAAATAGAGATGGTTTTCATATTTTCTTATCTGAAATAATTGCTACTTTTGGTTTAATTTTTATTATTTTTGCTACTCAAAAAGATGGCAAAATAACAATAGCTGCTAGTGTTGCAACATATATTATGGCTGGTTATTGGTTCACATCATCAACATCTTTTGCAAATCCAGCTGTTGCAATAGCTAGAACTTTTACTGATTCTTTCACAGGAATTAATTATTTGAATACGCCTACATATATTTTAGCTGAATTTTTGGGAGCTCTTATAGCTGTATATTTTATTAAGAAATTAATTAAATAAATACAACTTTATTGAGAAATAAAAAATATTTTAAAGTAGACATCAATATTTAATAGTTTATTAGTTGACGAATCCACCCCTTAATTCTCAAATTAGTTTATTCTTTTATAGAATTTTTTTCACTCTACATTACATAGGTCTTAAGTCATGAATCGATAGGAACCGAAAACAATAATATAAAGGAGATAAAAAATGGAAATGACTTTAATTTACACGGTTATAGGGTTTGCCCTTGCCGGTTATAGCGTAATCGCTAACGACTCAATTCAAACACTAGGTACATTTATAGCTTCAAAAAAGAAGTGGTTTAAATGGTATACACTTGCAGGATCTGCATCAGCTGTAATGATTTTTGCGTTAGCTTGGGGATGGTATTCATATGATGGTGATATTTCTTATGGAAGATTAACTAGAATACCTTATCAAGAAATTCAGTGGTATCATGCAGTAGCGCCTGCAATATTACTATTATTAACAAGAATTGGAATACCGGTATCTACTACTTTCTTAGTTCTTTCAGCATTTGCTTCAACAGTTGTGCTTGAAAAAATGCTATTAAAAAGTGTAGTTGGATATGGTTTAGCAGCAATGGTCGCTTATATTGCTTGGATAGTAGTATCAAAATTTATCAATGAAAAATTAGATGAAGTTGATGAAAAATATATTGGCTTTTGGAGAAATGCTGTTTGGGTTTCTTCAGGTTGGTTATGGTGGGTTTGGTTATCTCACGATGTAGCTAATATTGCAGTATATCTACCTAGACAGTTAGATTTAACATTACTTTTGATTGTAATGGCTTACTTCACTGCATTATTATTTTATATTTTCTACATTCAAGGTGGGCCAATTCAGAAAGTTGTTTTGGAGAAGACTGGAACAAGATATGCAAGATCAGCTACAATTATTAACGTAATTTATGCTGGTGTCTTATTCTACTTTAAAGAACTTAATGATTTGCCTATGTCAACTACATGGGTTTTCGTTGGTTTATTATGTGGTAGAGAACTTGCGATTTCAACAATGAACAAAGAATATAAGTTTAAGTATGTTTTTCCATTAATTGGTAAAGACTTTCTTAAAATGATCTTTGGATTAAGTGTTTCAGTTGGAATTGTTTTAGCAATCCACTACATAATTATTCCAAATAGTTGGTTTTAAATAAATCTGTATGGTCGTGTTAATCTAATTAGCACGGCCATTATCTTATTTTAAGAACGTACTTTTCCTAAATAATTTATAAAAATAATACCTTACTATAAACAGCCTTATTTTAAATCTTTTGAAGAAACTATAAGGTCCTTCTTATTATCAATTTCATACCAATAACTCTTATATTTTCTGATTTTTAATTTCAATTTGCAATGTTTTATTGACGTATTTAAAAAATTAGTCATATCTATTTTGGGGTTTTTGATTTTTACAAAGAATTTTTTTAAATTAAAATAATTTTTTCTTTTTAATTTAAAGATACCCATGTACTGATATTTAGGAAAATTTTTATTTATCGTACCTCCTATAGACAACAAAACATTATTTTTAACCAAGACATTTTCAGCATCTTTTTTAATATTTTTTTTGGACATTCTTTTTTTCCAAATCTTTAACCAATTAATATTTAATGGAATAATATTGTCTTTTTTATTAAGTAAATTATAAATTTTATGATCAAAAATTATATCTCCATAACAAATTACAACATCCTTAGTAATATATTTTGATGGTAGAAACATGCTATAAACCATATTTGTTTTCTGAAACTTGCTATTATGAACCATTTTAAAACCATATTTTTTGGCAAAGGTTACTAAGGATTTTTGTTTGTAACCTGTAACTATAAATTTTTTCTTAAACTTATTAAAAAACTTAATATTATGTTCTATGATTGGTTTGTTATTTACTTTAGCTAATGATTTAGGTTTAGATCTTAACTCTTTTGATAATCTAGACCCCCTTCCAGCAGATAATAATATAAGTTGCATTAAAAAAAGTTTTTAATTGATTTAAGTATTTTTTTTTTTGATTTCATTTTTCGTTCAGGATGAAACATTAAACAAAGTATCTTTTTCGATTTATGTTCAGCAATTTCTATTGAACCATCTTTTGTATTTGAAACTTTAATAAAATTTTTTGGCAAATCTTTTATGCAATAATTATGATAAGAATTAACTTTAAGTGTCTTATCTTTAATAAATTTACTTCTACCAATCTTTAAGGAATGAAATTTTCTAACATGATTGTTAATTTTTTCTAACTTAATGCCATGTATATCTGCAATTAATTGAAATCCTCTACATATAGCTAAGATTGGTTTATTTTTCTTATAATAATATCTAAAAAGTTTTTTTTCATAATTATCTCTAATTTTATTAACTTTATTTTTTTTATATTTATATAAATCACCTCCTCCTGCTAAAATTAATCCGTTAGATTTTTTAAGATTTTTAAAGTCAACATTATTTTTCTTTAAGATAATTGGTAAATTACTAAAACCTAATTCTTTTAAGAAAATATTTAAATCTTGGTCTATTTGAAAATTTATTTTTTTATATTTATCAATAATAATTTTGGAGGATAGTGTGATTGATTTCATTTAATGGATTATTGAATAATTTTTGTTGTTACAATCTATAAAAACTTTTTTGGAATTTGAGAAATTTTCATATGTTTTATCTCCTACACCGATAATAGCTGGTAATCCTAATTCCATACATCTTATTGCCATATGCGAATTAGAGCCGCCATATTTTGTTATTAAACCATCAATATTATATGAAAATAAGAAATCAAATCCAGGATCAGCATTTTCAATTAAAACAATTTTCTTGTTGATTTTCTTAAAATTATTTAATTTTTTTAATTCTATTATTTCACCAATCTTAGTTTTTTTTGTTATATAATTTTCTTTACAATCAAAATTATAATAACTAGAAAAATTTTTATTATCATAAATTACATCGGGCAAAAGAATATTCTGAGAAAAATTATAAGATTTTTGATTAATTTTAATATTTCTTAAAATAATTTTTTTAAGCTTTTCTTGTTCTAAATCATGAAAAGATTTGATAATTATATCAATATCAAGATGTTCAATAATTTTAGGATCAATATTAATTTCTTTTGCTAATTTATTGAGGTTTTCAAATATTTCATCAATTGATTTTGTAAAAATCAATTTTGAATATTCACGATTTTCAATAGATTGCTTTGCAAATTTTAAAAACTGGTTAAAATTAATTTTAAGACCATTTTTTTTAAAAATCTTATTAATATTCGAAATCTGATAATTATTGAAATTAAAATTATTAATGTATTTTATTTGTTTTTTTAGAATTTTGTTAGAAAAATAATTTTTATAATTATCTTTATAGTTCATAGTTGATATCGAATATGTAGAGGGTCGTAAATGTCCATATTTAATTAAAAATTTTTTATATGAATTTTTTTTTTGTGATAGATAAAATTCATGATTCAATGATTTAGATATTGTATTTATTGATAAATAAAAATTGTCTATATCCTTATCTTTTAAGAGTTTTATTTCTTTTAAGCTATCCAAAATTGATTTACTTATAAAGGCACATCTTGCAATTCCTGCAAAAGATAGTGTTCCATATTTTTTACAATCATCTATTAGATAATAAATTTTTTGTATATGACTTAAATTAGACTTACTAATTTTTTCAATTTTATTCTTAAGCATTTCTATTTTGACTAATTCTTTGTCAATTATATTATTTTTTGGGTTTAAAATGTTATTTGTAAGTTTTTTTAGTGACGAGAAATAAATTTTTTTTTCTGACTTATTCAAAGGTAAATGTCTATTCGATATATTGAAATCATAACAAGTGCTAATTAATTCAAATTCTATTTTATCATGTAGTTCCGGATTATTCTTAATCTTATTAATAAAATGATTTATTAATTTTTTAGAAATATTTTTATTTAAATCTTTTGGTAAAAATGAATTTAAATCGACTCTAAGATCTATATACGGAGAGCCTGCAAAATTTAGCATTAACTTATTTGGATGAACATCTTTGTATCCGTAATTTTTCCTTTGTTTCGACCAAATTGAATTAGTTATTAATTCAGAATATAATGAAAATGCAAGTTTCGAAGGTTTTTTTCCAATAATTTCAGCTGGATTCCAATCTGACATATTAGATAATGCTGTTTTATTTCCCAAAAGAGTTTCATTTACTTTATTAATTTTTTTAAATTTTTTTTCTAAATTAACAATGACATCATTAAGTTTTTTATTATTTACTTTTTTTTTCGATCCAAGTAACGGTCTACATTGTAAGACAAAGATTTTTTGTTTCTTGATACAAAACTCAATATCTAAACGATCGTTAGCAAATAATTTTTCAAATTTGTTAATAATTTGTATCAGTTTTTTAAATTTAGAGGGAATATGTTGAGTATTTTTATATAAAATTAAAGATTTTAATGATGGATTAAATTTTCCAGATGTAATTAGATTTGATTTTTTAGAAAAATCGTAACTAATATCATAATAATGTGAGTTTGTTGATTTATCCTTTGTAAAAATAACACCTGCTATATCTGGTTTAGATATATAATTTTGTATTAAGATTTGATCTTTATTATTTTTAAATTTTTTTATTAATTCTAATATTTTTTTTTCAAGATCATGAAAATCATTTCTTCTTAATACATATGATTCATAGTAGCCTGCTTTACTTTCTTTTTTACTATCTTCATTTATAGCAGAAGATCTAATTATAATATCATTTTTAAATGTTTTATAAATCTTATTGATATAGAAATTTTTATTTGTAAGAAAACTTTTTTTTTCAAAAAAAATAAATTTTGGTACTAGGTTATTAAAATGTTTATTAATTACCTCTAATGTTAATGCTTTTGTTTTTGAAACTATCATATAGTATTTAATTTCTTCTTATGTGTTAATTCAAAAAATTATAACCAAATTTAGATATTAGTATTAATCTTGTCATAATAAGGAAAAAACTGTGTCAAAATATTTTCAAATTCATTCTTCTCTAAACTACTCCATTCATTATATTTATATTCATTACCTAACTCAATATTGGGTGTTATAATTTTAGTTTGCAAAAAACCTTTTTTTGATAATTTTTTTTCAAATAAAAATTTAGTAGATAGCCTTTCATAAAAATCATAATTTTGATCTATATCCTCTAATTT
This sequence comes from uncultured Pelagibacteraceae bacterium, assembly GCA_902606445.1. Taxonomy (GTDB): domain Bacteria; phylum Pseudomonadota; class Alphaproteobacteria; order Pelagibacterales; family Pelagibacteraceae; genus Pelagibacter. Next base: position 14,801 of record CACLGJ010000008.1, on the reverse strand, counting down.
TAAGTAAAATTTTTCAATATTTGTAATTTTTTCAAAATCTTCATATATTTTTTGATTTGTTAATGCCCAAAACCAAGTAATCTTTCCAATTCTTGTTAATCTATTCCACTCCTCTAAAAAGTCTTGCTTAGGAATTATTCTAGAAAAAGATCTATATAAATTATTAGAAATATCTATTAAAGGACTTTTATTATTGAATTCATTTAATTTATTATACCATCCTTTTTGAAAAAAGGATTCAACAGAATTTATAGGATTTCTTAAATTAAAAAAAATAAAATTAGGCTTAATTTCTTTTACCAGTTCATTTACTCCAAAGGAAAAATAAGGTGAAGATATGAATGTATTTTGGTATTTGCTCATATCTCTATTAGCAGAAAGTTTTAAAAGATTAAAAAAGTTTTCCTTAAAAATTGGCAAGTCATAGAAAGTTATATATCTATAAAAAGCCTCATAATCCGGAAATCTTTCATGAGAACCTATCCAATTTTGATGATTATTAAATATTCTTGAAAACCAACTTTGCCCTGTCCTACCAGCGCCAAAGCCTAATGCAATATGATTATCTTTTGATTTAACATATTCTTTATATTTTTCTAATTCATTATATGAAGGTTTTTGATTTTTTTTTTTATATCTATCTAATTTATTAAGATATTTTACTTTTAGCTCATAAAGAAACTTTTTCATTTAACTGTTCTTCCATAAATATCGTTATATCTTACAATATCAGTCTCTTTTAAAATTGAGCCTATCTGTGCTTCAATAATTTTAACTGGTTTTTTTTTTAAATTTTGAATTCTGTGTTTAGTTTTAGAGGGTATATAAATATGATCATTTGGTTTTTTTATAAAACTTTTTTTATTTATTGTTATTTTAGGATTACCTTGTTTTACTAACCAGTGTTCTGATCTGTGAAAATGTTTTTGTAGGCTAAGCATACCTTTAGGATTAACAACTAATTCTTTTATTAAAAAATCTTTACCTTTAAACAAGTTTGTATATTTTCCCCAGGGTCGATAAAAAATATTCTTTTTTTTGTAATATTTTTTAATGTTCCTGCTATACATTTCTAAAATTTCTTTCCAACTACCAAGATCTGACCAAGATATATTTAGCTTAATAGCATTTATATTCTTTGTTTTTTCTAAAATGGCATGATCAAAAGATTTTGATTTAATCTTAATAAATGAATGTTTGTTTAGATAATAGATATTTTTATAATATTTAGAGTTATTCACCGCATTAAGACAATGTTTGTAAATTGTTGGTTGAAATTTCTTAAAATTATTAATTACAGAGATTTTTTTTAAAAAAAACATTCCTGAGTTCCAATACCCTTTTTGTTTTATCACTTTCTTAGCAATTGTTTCTTTTGGTTTTTCTATAAATTTAATTACTCTATTAATTTTTCCATTGATATTTTTTGTAATAAAATAACCATATTCAGTTGATGGAAGAGTAGGTTTTATTCCAAATATAAATATATTATTATCATTTAAATAAAGTTTGTTTTTTTGAATAGCTTTATTAAAAATATTAGTTTTTTCAATTAAGTGATCTGCTGAAAAAAAAATAAGCGGTTGATGTATTGGAATATCTTTAATTAATGCTGTAGTTAAAATAGCGGCAGCAGTATTTCTTTTTTCTGGTTCTAAAACAATTCTATATTTTGATATTTTAGCTTTCCTTAGATGTTGAATGACTTTTTTAAGATATATCTTATTTGTGCTAATAATAGGTTTGTCATAAATATTTGATTTTACTCTTTGCAAAGTTTTTTCAAGTAATGTCCAGCCACCAAAATTAATAAATTGTTTAGCTTCATGTTTTTTTGATTTAGGCCAAAGTCTTGTACCGCCACCACCACATAGAATAACTGGTATTATTTTCATCAAATTTTAGAGTATTCTCTGACTTCTCTCTTTTTTCCTGGATGGGTTGGAGCACCTAAATAAGCTGGTCCAACTGTTTGTGCATATTTCCAAAGAGTGCCTGATCCAAAATCAGATTTTCTCGCTTTCCATTTTCTTCTTCTTGAAGACAACTGGGCTCGTGTTAATCGAACATTAATTGTTCCTTTCTTAGCATCAATATCAATAACATCTCCATTTCGTAAAAGGGCTATTGGTCCACCTAAGGCTGCCTCTGGGCCTACGTGACCAACACAAAAACCTCTAGTTGCTCCTGAAAATCTTCCATCTGTAATTAAAGCAACTTTTTCTCCTTTGCCTTGACCATAAATTGCACCAGTTGTTGAAAGCATTTCTCTCATACCTGGTCCACCTACTGGTCCTTCGTATCTAATAATAATTACATCACCATCTTTGTATTTTTTACTTTGAACAGCTTTCATTGCACTTTCTTCATTATCAAAACATCTTGCTCTTCCAGTGAATTGTAATTTTTTAAGTCCAGCAATTTTTACAATTCCTCCGTCTGGAGCTAAATTTCCTTTTAATCCAACAACACCTCCATCTGGAGATAATGGTTTATTATAAGCTCTTAAAACTTTTTGTTTTGGATTAAACTTTATTCCTTTTAAATTTTCTTTCATTGTTTTTCCAGTAACTGTCATACAGTCACCATGAATATAACCACCGTCATAAAGAGTTTTTAATAACATTGGTACACCACCTGCTAACCACATGTCTTTTGCAACATATTTTCCACCAGGTTTTAAATCAGCAAGATAAGGTGTTCTTTTAAAAATTTTAGCAACATCCATTAAATCAAATTTTATTCCTGCTTCATTTGCAATTGCCGGCAAATGTAATGCTGCATTAGTTGAGCCACCAGTTGCAGCAACAATTGTTGCAGCATTCTCTAATGCTTTTCTTGTAACGATATCTCTTGGTTTAATTCTTTTAGCAAGTAATTCCATTACCATTCTTCCGCTTGCTTTTGCATATTTATCTCTTTCTTCATATGGAGCTGGTGTACCTGCTGAATAAGGTAAAGCTAATCCAATAGCTTCTGAAACACATGCCATAGTATTAGCTGTAAATTGACCACCACAGGCACCTGCGCTAGGACATGCAACTAATTCTAATTTTCTTAATTCTTTTGCTGACATTTGACCTGATGAATGTTTTCCAACAGCTTCAAAAACATCTACCACGGTTACATCTTTACCTTTATATTTTCCTGGAAGTATTGATCCTCCATAAATAAAAACACTTGGTACATTTAATCGTACCATTGACATCATCAAACCTGGTAACGACTTATCACAACCTGCGATACCTACTAATGCATCATAACAATGACCTCTAACAGTAAGTTCTGCTGAGTCTGCTATTACTTCTCTAGAGATTAATGAAGATTTCATTCCTTCGTGACCCATAGCGATACCGTCTGTAACAGTAATTGTACAAAATTCTCTTGGTGTACCTCCTGATGCTCTTACACCTTTTTTTACTGACTGAGCTTGTCTCATAAGAGCAATATTACAAGGAGCAGCCTCATTCCATGTTGATACTACGCCGACAAATGGTTTTGAGACATCTTTTTCAGTTTCACCCATTGCATAATAAAATGATCTATGTGGGGCCCTATCAGCTCCTAAAGATGTATGTCTACTAGGTAATTTCTTCTTATTAAACTTCCGCATTATAAACTTTCAATTGTTAATGATATCTTTTTGATATCATTTTTTAAATTACTATAGTTAGTTTTTTCTTGTTCAACAATATTTTTTGGGGCTCTATCAGTAAATCCTTTGTTAGATAATCTTAGAGATATTTTATTCATTTCCTCTTGATATTTGCTCTGTCTTTTTACTAAGTTTTCTTTTATTAGATTTAAATCAACATTCTCATCAAAATATATCTTAAATATGTCACCAGATATAACCAATGTAGCTGACGGTTTTTCTTGGTCTTTATCGAAGAAATTATTGATACGACCAAGCTTTTTAAGAATGATTTCATTATTATTCATTAATGCTTTATTTTTTTTAGAAATTTTATTAATTGAAATATCAATAAATGAACCTGGACTAACATTTAACTCATTTTTAAATGATCTAAGCTCAGAAATGACATTGATGATACTTTCTACATCTTTCATAGATTGTTCTTTCTTAACTTTTCCCGAAGGCCAATTAGCATGCATGAGAAAATTCTTATTTGATTTATCGAACTTATTTTTTAACCAGATTTTCTCTGTAACAAATGGAATGAATGGATGAAGAATAATAAGTATTTGCTTAAATATATAAGCTGATACCTCTTTAAGTTCTTTTTTTGATTTTTCATCATCTGAAAACAGAATAGTTTTTGAAAATTCAATGTACCAGTCACAATAAGAGTGCCAAGCAAACTGATAGGCATTTTTAGCTGCTTCATCAAATCGATAGTCTTTAAGATTTTTCTCAATTTTATCTTTTGTTTGAACTAGCTCTGAATAAATCCATTTATTAATATTCAGCGTAGTTTTGGGAACTTTATCAGTTTTTTTGAAATCACATTTATTAGTAATTAAAAAATTATTAGCATTCCATAATTTATTTAAAAAGTTCCTATACCCCTTAACTCTATCTTCTGAAAGCTTAACATCTGTTCCAGGTGATGCCATTGAAAGAAGGGTAAATCTTAAAGCATCTGCACTATACTTTTCAATTAAATCTAGTGGATCAATTACATTTCCTTTTGACTTAGACATTTTTTGTCCCTTTTCATCTCTAACTAAAGCATGAACATAGATATCTTTGAATGGCTCTTTATTTAAAAATTCCATTCCAAACATCATCATTCTTGCTACCCAAAAGAAAATAATATCGAAACCAGTAACTAAAACAGTTGTTGGATAAAATTTTTTAACAAATTCTTTTTTGTCAGGCCAACCTAATGTTGCAAAAGGCCATAAACCAGATGAAAACCATGTATCTAAAACATCAGGATCTCTGATAATTTCAACATCTTTTTTATAAAATTTTTTAGCTTGTTTTTTTGCATCTGTTTCATTTATTGCAACGAAAATTTTTTTATCAGGGCCATACCAAGCTGGTATCTGATGACCCCACCAAAGTTGTCTAGAAATGCACCAAGGCTCAATATTATTCATCCATTGAAAATAAGTTTTTGACCAATTTTCTGGAAAGAAATTTGTTTTTTTTGATTTAACTATTTGCTTAGCTTTAACTGATAATTTTTTTGCATTTACAAACCATTGCTCTGTCAAAAAGGGTTCAATGACTGAATTTGATCTATCTCCGTATGGTACTTTATTCTTAATATTTTCTTCTTTAACAAAAAAATCTTTTTCTTTTAACTCATTTAAAATTTTTTTACGTGCTTCGAATCTATCTAATCCAACATAATCACTATGAGCATTGTTATTAATTTTTCCATCTTCAGTGAACACATTTATAATATCAAGCTTATTTCTTTGACCAACATCATAATCATTAAAATCATGGGCTGGGGTGATTTTTAATGCACCAGTTCCTTGTTCAGGATCAGCATAATTATCTTTTATAATTTTTATTTTTCTGCCTACTATTGGGATAGTGACGGTTTTACCCACATACTTTTTAAACCTTTTATCTTTAGGATTAACAGCAATAGCTGTATCACCAAGCATTGTTTCAGGTCTTGTTGTTGCAATAGTTATAAAATCAGATGAATTATCTATTGGGTATCTAATATAGTAAATTTTTGAGTTCATTTCCCTTTGATCAACCTCTAGATCAGATATTGCTGTTTTTAAAACTGTGTCCCAATTGATCAGTTTTTCAGCTTTATAAATTAATTTTTTTTTATGAAGTTCAACAAAAACTTTAACTACTGATTTTGAGAGATTTTCATCCATTGTAAAAGCATTTCTAGACCAATCACATGAACATCCAAGTTTTTTAAGCTGATTAATTATAATATCACCATATTGCTTTTTCCATTCCCACACTTTTTCTATAAATTTTTCTCTACCTAGATCGTTTTTATTTAAATTGTCTTTTTCAAGATTTTTTTCAACAAGAGCTTGAGTGGCTATTCCTGCATGATCAGTTCCAGGTTGCCACAAAGTTTCATAATTGTTCATTCGATAATAACGAACCAAAAGATCCTGAATAGAATTATTTAAGGCATGACCCATATGTAAACTTCCAGTTACATTGGGTGGTGGAATAACAATTGAATATTTTTTTGAATTTTTCTTAGGTTTAAATAACTCATTTTTTTCCCAATAAGAATAAATGTTATCTTCTACTTCAGAATGTATATATTTATCAATATTCATGGATTAGTTAGTTTATAATTTAATAATCTAAATTAACAATAATCAAATTAGAACGTTATTTAATAGACTAATTACAAATATTTAATATAAAACTCATTGTAGCTATCTATTAAGACATCTGGCAACGTGGCGGAATGGTTACGCAGAGGATTGCAAATCCTTGTATCCCGGTTCGATTCCGGGCGTTGCCTCCATAGAATTATAAAAATAACAGTGTAGTTAATTTAGAAGTTGTCAATTATTATATATTAAATAACTTAGAGCTAAGATTTGGATTTAAAGTTTAAAAAGCTGCACTATTTTTTAATCGAAAGCTTTTGACAAAATTATTTATTTGAAATAAGTATTGCTTGTCTAAAACATTCCTCGGTAGCTCAGTTGGTAGAGCAGTTGACTGTTAATCAATTGGTCGCAGGTTCGAGTCCTGCCCGGGGAGCCAATTTTATCAACTTACTTTTGAAATTGTATTTACTGTTAATTGTAAAGATTTATTAAATTTCAATTTTTGGTCCGAGTTTAATTCTGAGTATAATTTTACTAAAAAATTATAATTTATATTCATGTGACCCTCTTGAGATTTTTCTAAATTTATTAAATATTCTGAAAAATCTTCATAAAAATAATTTATAGGAACTTTTAAATAGTTTGAAAGTTGCAATAACCTTATTGAACTAACCCCATTTGTGCCTTTTTCATATTTTTGGATTTGTTGAAATGTAACGTTTATAGCTTTGGCAACTTTTGTTTGAGTTAAGCCAAGAGCTAATCTTCTAAGCTTAAGCTTATTGCCTAAATGCTTATTGAAATTATCTTCCATTAAGACCCCTCTTAATTTGTTAAATTCATATTCAACAGATTTTTTTAAAAAACATCAATAGATAATTTTTTTATTTTTATTGAAAATTCACAAATCTTATAATTACGTCAAGGATTATATTTAGTAATAAATTAAATAATTTTGTTGAATTTACAATATCTGACTTAGGAATAACTTGGTTCTATCACTCTTAGGATTTGCAAAAAATTCCTTTGTATCAGCTTTTTCTACAATCTTACCTTCATCCATAAAAATCATTTGATCTGCAACTTCTTTAGCAAAGCCCATTTCATGAGTGACAACTATCATTGTCATGCCTTGTTTTGCTAAATTAACCATAACATCTAATACTTCTTTGATCATTTCAGGATCTAATGCAGATGTAGGCTCGTCAAAAAGCATTATTTTTGGCTCCATACAGAGCGCTCGAGCTATTGCTACCCTTTGTTGCTGACCACCAGATAGTTGACCTGGATATTTTTGGGCTTGATCTAATATTTGAACTCTTTCTAAATGTTTCAATGCTAATTCTTCAGCATCTTTTTTTGGCATTTTTTTAACCCATATTGGAGCAAGAGTAAGATTATCCAAGATTGACAAATGTGGAAACAAATTAAACTGTTGAAAAACCATTCCAACTTCTGCTCTAATTTGTTCAATGTTTTTTGTATCTTCTGTTAATGTTGTGCCATCAACTATAATGTCACCTTCTTGATGTTCTTCTAATCTATTAATACATCTTATTAATGTAGATTTACCAGATCCAGAGGGACCACAAACAACAATTTTTTCTTTTGGTTTAACTTCTAAATTAATTTCTTTTAAAACTTGAAAATCCCCAAACCATTTATTCATATTATTAATTTGAATTATATTATCTGACATAAATATTTATCGATCTGTTTTGTATTTTTCTTCTAAATTATAACTATATTTACTCATTGCATAACAAATAATCCAGAAAATTATTGCAGCGAATACATAGCCTTCCATAGCAAATCCTAACCATTCTGGATTGGTTTTAGCTAAATTAAGCATTCCTACTATTTCTAACAAACCAACTACAAAAATTAATGGAGTGTCTTTGACTAACGCTAAAAACGTATTTGCTATTCCTGGAATTACTAGTTTTAAAGCTTGTGGTAAGATTACAAATATGTGCATTTTCCAATATCCCATTCCTAATGATTTTGCTGCTTCATACTGACCTCTAGGAAGAGCCTGTAAACCTCCTCTTATAACTTCTGCAACATATGCTGCTTCAAAAAGTGATATGGCTATTATACATCTTACTAATTTATCTATAAAAAAATCCGCTGGTAAAAACATTGGAAACATTACAGCAGACATAAATAATACTGTAATCAATGGAACACCTCTCCAAAACTCTATAAAACCTATTGATATATATCTAATTAAAGGAAATCCAGATCTTCTCCCAAGCGCAAAAGCCATACCTATTGGAAAACAAAAAATTAAACAGAAAAAAGAAATTATGAAAGTAAGTGATAATCCTCCCCATGCACCAGTTTCTACCCAATTTAATCCATCTAATTTTCCTAGCTCAATTAACTCTTCATAAAAAATAAAATATTTCAATAAAATATAAAGACCAAAAGGAACAATTAAAAAATAGTAAAACTTAAATTTACTAGGTATAAAAAAACCAATAATAATAGATAAAATTGCAGCAATAATTCCATAAGAAAAATCAAAAAATACTGGACCACCTGAGATAAAGAAAAAGATGAATAGGAATGCTATAAATGGATAAATAACAACATAATAAAGTGTTAAGTATTTTTTAAATCTGTCAGTAGCAAAATATCCAACTGATCCAAGTAAAGCTAAAGCTATAAATGATAAATTTATTCGCCATTGTTCTGCATTTGGATACATCCCATACATAAATCTTCTCATCCAAACTTTTATATAAGTCCAACAAGCTCCTGAACCTGTACAAACATCTTTTGAGTCTCCTGCAAAACTTGCATCAACAAAAAACCAACTTGATATAGGTGGGATCGATTTTAGAATTATAAATATAATTAATAAAGATAATACAGCATTAAAATTATTAGTATTAATATGCTTGTTTAATAAATCTAGTTGCTTAATTCCGCTTAATTCAATCCTTATAAAATAAAGCCCAATAAAGCCAATTATTAATGGAAATAAAAAACTTAAAAAATCAGGTAAAAACCCTGTTAGATTTAAACTAAAAAAAGAGTTCAAAAGAACATCTAAAACACTAACAAAAAACAAAAAAGAACCTAAATATAAAAAAGTATAAAGGTTAGACTTATCAGGTTTTAAAAAATTAATTTTAGACATCATTTTTCCTGTATAGCTATTTTTTTATTGTACCAATTCATCAATATTGAAATTGAAATACTTAATGTTAAGTAGGTAAACATTGTAATAGATACAATCTCAATTGCCTTACCAGTTTGCATTAAAGCTGTTCCTGCAAAAACTAATACTAAATCTGGATAAGCTATAGCAGCAGCTAATGAAGAATTCTTAGTAAGATTTAGATACTGGTTTGTTGTAGGTGGTATTATTATTCTAAGAGCTTGTGGCATTATTACAAGTTTAAGAACCTGATTTGGTGTAAGACCGATTGAAGCTGCTGCTTCCTTCTGACCTTTACCGACACCTTGAATTCCAGCTCTTACACATTCTGCTATAAAAGTTGCAGTATATAGAGATAAAGATAATGCTAAGGCAATTAATTCAGGAGGCAAACTTACACCACCTTCATAAATAAATGATGTTGTTGCAAGTTGTTTTAAAACTGGAACTTCAAAAGAGAGCCTTACACCTCCAATTAAAAAACTTAAAAGAGGCAAAATCAATAATAAGCCTATTGATATTAATAAAACTGGTGTTTGTTTACCTTGAGTTTCTTGTAATTTTTTTGCGTTAATACGAATGACAATTATTGCAATAATTGCGGCAACTATTGAGTAAAAGAAAATATTAAAATTTTCCCAAATAAAAGCAGGAACAAATAAACCCTTTATTGTTAAAAAAGAAATTCCAAACATTGCCTCTGCATCTTGTGGAAGTGGTAAGGCTCTTAAAGCTGCAAAGTACCAAAAAAAAATTTGTAAAAGCAGCGGTATATTTCTAAAAAATTCGACATAAAAAGCTGCAAATTTATTTATTAAATAATTAGGAGATAATCTTGCTATCCCAACTATTACTCCAAGTATAGTTGCAAGAATAATTCCAATAACTGAAACGAGTATAGTATTTAATAAACCAACTAAATATGCTCTAAAGTAAGAATGAGATCCATCATATTCTATTAAAGAAAATTGAACATCAAATGATGACTCTTGTGATAAAAATCCATAACCAAAATCAATACCTCTATTTTCCATATTGACTTGAGCATTGTATGTAAAGAATCCAAAAATCAAAACAACAGCTAAAACTGTAATTAATTGTGGTCCTATATCTTTAAGTTTAAAATTCACAATGGGGACAATATATGAGTTTATAAAAAAAAGGGCTAGAAAAATCTAGCCCTTTTTAAATGATTTATAACTTAAATTATCTTGATGGCGGAACGTATAAAATACCACCTTTAGTCCATAATTCATTTGGACCTCTGTCTGGTAAAATACCAGTGTCAGCTATATTTCTCTTATAACTTTCACCATAGTTTCCAACCTGTTTGATAATTCTTAGGTTCCACTCGTTATCTAAACCGAATGCTGCACCCATTTCACCTTCAGCACCAACAAGTCTTTTGATTTGTGGGTTATCTGAAGTTTTCATTGAGTCCGCATTAGCTGAAGTAATACCATATTCTTCTGCTTCGATCATAGTGTTCAAAGACCATCTTACGATATCTTCCCATACTGAATCACCTTGTCTTACAACTGGTCCTAAAGGTTCTTTAGAAATAGTTTCTGGTAAAACAATGTGTTCATCAGGGTTTTTCATTTTAGTTCTTTGAGCAGCTAAACCAGATTTATCAGTAGTGTAAGTATCACATCTACCTGCATCATATGCAGCTACAACTTCGTCAGCTTTTTCAAAAGCAACTGGCTCATATGAAATTCCTCTAGAATTAAAGAAGTCTCTCATGTTTAACTCAGTCGTTGTACCAATATTTGTACAAGCTGAGATACCATTTTTGAATTGGCTTGTTGAAGTAATACCAGAACTTTTTCTCACCATGAAACCTTGTCCATCGTAAAAGTTCACACCTACGAAAGTAAGTCCGATATCAGCATCTCTTGAAAGAGTCCAAGTTGTGTTTCTTGATAAGATATCAATCTCACCAGAAGTTAAAGCTGTAAATCTTTCTTTAGCACTTAGTGGTGTAAACTTAACTTTGTTTGCATCACCTAATACTGCAGCAGCTACCGCTCTACATACATCAACGTCAACACCAGTCCAATTTCCTGCAGCGTCAGCGTTAGAAAATCCTGGAAGACCTTGAGATACTCCACATCTTACAAAACCCTTCTTTTGAGTGTTTTTAAGTGTCTTAGATTTTTTAGCAGCCATAGTCTCTGTTGTAAAAGTAAACAACACAGCAACCATAGCAACTAAAGAAGTTAATTGTTTTAAGTATTTAAACATTATTCTTCCTTTTAGTTATTTTTATTTGTTAACAAATAATTCAAAAGTTAATTTGAATATCCACAATTTAACCATGTAAGAAAAAAGTCTTCAAGAAAAAATAATTTATCAAATTAATATTCTTAAATTGTAGTCAAGTAAAATTTTACAGTTAAAAACGTTAATTTTGGCGCGCCCTGGAGGATTCGAACCTCCGACCCTCGGTTTAGAAATTTGATGCGAGATCAAAAGATAAGAAATAGCAATAATTAATCTATCTAAAAATATTGATTTTTAGATCTCATTTCGTCATATGGTCGTCAAGATTTTAAAGTTTTTTTTTAACTAACTAATGAATTAGCAGTATAGGAAATCAAAGTTATTATCATTATCCAAAACCAAAATTTGTTAAAGCTTTGATTATTAAATTTAAATTTATTAAAAACAAAAGATAAAATTAAAGCAATAATAGTTGGTGGAGCCACATAACCAATTGCAAAAACAAATGCTTGCCCACCACTTAAACCTAAGCCTATAATATGCGAAAATTCAAAAATAAAAATTAAGATTGAAATTAAGATTGCACCAAATAAAGAGATTTGGTTAAAATTAATTAAATCTTTATTATTTTCCGCCATACGAATAACATCTTATTTTTCTTTACATTTACTTTCGCCCAGTCTCTTAATCTTATCATTCATCTTATATTTTGAATAGAAAATTTCTGCCTTGGTTTTTTCTAAAGCCACACCGGTGGTATCTGCTTTAGACTGTTTTATGATATTATCTAATTCATTTTCTGTTAAATCGATTTGTAGGACAACTAACCTATTTTCATCAATAATATAAAAATATCTTATTTGTACCTTTTGTTTTAGATAAACTGTCCCCCATTCATAAGTCTTTTGTCCAGTATTATGTTTTGAAGTTTTACCTATAATTTCATTACCAAAAAATTTAACTTTAATTGGATTACTATTAATTATTTCAAAATTTTTAATTTTAGGATCATTACATTCATAAAATGTCTTAGAAGCAGCCTCCAGTGAAATTGGGGCTAATAAAAATAAAATTATCACTATTATACTTTTCATACATAACCTCTTGGTGATTTAAATTGTACAATTTCATTAATAAATTCTTTTTCATTTAATTTGTCACAGAATTTAACTACATGATTATAATCTCCTGTTTTTGTCAAATAAAAATACTCAGTAGATTGATTAATTGTTAATTGATAAAAACTATGACTATCAACTACATCTTTTCCTTGTTCACCCACATACTCTCGATGCATTATCTTTTTAAATTTAGAGCTAATTCTTTCTAATAAATCACCACGATCTTGTAGGATTTCTGTTTCTTTCCAAAAATTTTTTGATGTTTCTAAAAAAGTTTTGGGCATTATTATAGTTTCAGATGACAAAGGATCTTTTTTTCCAAAATGTTCTGTTTCACAATTATAAAGATTTAAAGCTAAAAACTGCTCTAAGGCATCAGGATCATTATTATAGTTTTTTTTATAATTAATAATGTTCGGATCGTTGTTTTTATCATTAAGACAACATCTTATGGCATAATCAATAACAATTAATTCAGACTGGCCGTTCCAAAGAAGATCACTTTTTAATTTTTTTATAAATTCATTTAAATCAATGTTTTTTTTAATATAGTCCAGATCATATTTAATGTTTTCATCTATTATTGGATTAATTTTATTCATTTTTTATATTTTATGAAAAAAAGTTATTAATCAAAAAGTGTCCATTTCTTATCATTTTTCCATTTTCCTTTTGTGCATACACCATTTACAAATATACAATCCATAATACTTCCATTTGGAAAAACTTTTTTAAACTTTCCATGCATTTGGTCTTTTTTAAATTTTCCTTTAAGAATTGTTCCTTTTTTATCATATTTATTACTTTTTAAAATTGTGAACTCTCCATTTCCATCTGCTACGTTATCTTTCCAATTGCCAACATACAAAGAATTACCCGAATAATTCATACTTCCTTTTCCATGATATTTACTTTTTTTAAATTTACCCAAATAGTGTCGACCATCTTTCCATCGCATTTCACCTTCTATAATAAAATTATTTTTCCAAACACCAGCTAAAATATGTGAATTAGGTGATGTATATTGACCCCAACCATGAAAAAATCCATTTTTATATTGTCCTTCATAATATTGACCGTCAGGCCATATTGCATAACCTAGGCCTTCAGGAATTAATCTATTACTATTCTTTGGATCCTTTTTTGTCATTCCAGAATATTTACATCCGTCTTTAAAAATTAATATTGGTTTAAGATTATAAATATGCTTTAATTTTTTTTTTAACATAGCATTCAATTTTTTACCCATTTTTGTTTTAATCATTTAACTAAATACTCTCTAAATAGATTTTTAAACTTTTCATTCCATTTCTTTTTAGCTTTATCATATGTCTTTGTCTTACCATATCGATAACCTAATGATCCAGGTATAGATCTTGTGCATTTTGGACAATTAATAAATTCAAACTCTTCTGACCAAGGATCAGATGGTTCTAAATCTTTAGCAAAAAACTCATATCCTCTTATTTTATCATTTTTGCATCCACATTCAGGGCATATAAACAATTGAAAGTGAATTATCCCATCATCATCTTTAAAATAATTAGTCATCTTTTATTCTAAAATAGGTTTTTCTGTTATAACACAATTATATATCGTTGAACTTACTGAAAAATAATCAATAAATAATTTTTCATTATTTATAATTTTAAAATTAATATATTCAGGAAACGGATTGTGGCTTTTTCCATCAATATCCAAATTAACAGCACTAGGTATAAATTTACGAAATTCTTTGTAACGCTTGTCTTTTGAGCCAAAAATAAATTTTTTTGTGTATGGATAATTAAAATAAGGATTTACAAATATCTCTTCATTTTTAATCCAATTATTTTTCCATTTCATACTAACAAACTCACCATCTCCGTTAGCTTTTAATTTTAAGGCAATAAATTTTGGGAAATCAAAAATTGGATAGTTTTTTTTGAACTCAGTACTTCGACCTTTATAGTCACCATCAATTTCATGTTTTGAAAGCTCACACACTAATATCTTTTGAGCAAAAGGTTTCATTCCAGTTCTTTGACTAGTAGAAATAACTG
>CACLGJ010000007.1 GCA_902606445.1 uncultured Pelagibacteraceae bacterium | reverse complement strand
AAATGTAACCACTTTGAAACTTGTTAGCTTTGATGGAAAATTTTTTTATAAGTAATGAAATTCCGTCTGGACCAAATCTATCAATAATTTTAATGTCAAAGAACTTCCAAAGAAATACCCCAGCTTTTTTAAAAGATTTAATAAATAAAATTTCGTACAATTCATCAAAATACCATTTGTTTACCAAAAAATTATAAAGTGGTTTGTTATTATCTGCTATAGACTTTGGTAGATTTTTATTTTTAACAAATAGATAATAAGAAATTGGTATAGATATAATTACTAAAATTGGAGTTAATACAAGAAACCATAATGGTGGATGTTCTGTACTTAATGGCTTTAAAAAGAAAATTGAACTTTTCCAAAAAGCAGATCCAACAAATAATTCTTTAAAAGAAAAACCTGCAAAGACTGCACCAACAGAAAGAAAAATAAGAGGAATAAGCATCACTAGAGGTGACTCGTGCGTATCTTCTATATTAATCGAATTATTGTTGTAACTTCCATGAAAAGTTTTGAAAATTAACCTCCACGAATAAATAGATGTTAAAAATGCAGTAAAGATACCAATTCCTGCAGCGTAATATCCAACTGTATTTCCTCTTAAAAATGCAAATTCAATGATCGCGTCTTTAGAATAAAATCCTGAAAGTAAAGGGAAACCTGTAAGAGCTAAGGTTCCAATAATCATCAATGTATAAGTGTAAGGTAATTTTTTCCAAACACCTCCCATTAAATTAATATTTTGTTCATCCTTAAAAGCATGAATTACTGACCCTGAACCTAAAAAAAGTAAAGCTTTGAAGAATGCATGAGTAAATAAATGAAACATAGCAACATTATATGCACCAACCCCAGTCGCAAAAAACATATAACCTAATTGACTACATGTTGAATAAGCAATGATCTTTTTTATATCTGTTTGAACTAAAGCAACCGTTGCTGCAAATATTGCAGTTGTCATGCCAACAATAGTAATAATGTTTAATGCTAATTCTGAATATTCATAAATTGGTGAACATCTTACAACTAAAAAAACCCCAGCAGTAACCATTGTTGCTGCATGAATTAAAGCCGAAACTGGCGTGGGTCCTTCCATGGCATCGGGTAACCAAGTATGAAGTAAAATTTGTGCAGACTTTCCCATTGCACCTATAAATAATAATAAACAAATTAGATCGATTGAATTAACTTCTAGACCTAAAAAATTTAATTTTTTTTCTAAAATTGAAGGTATTTGTTGAAATACTTCATCATAATTTACAGTCCCAAACAAAAAAAATATTAAAAATATTCCCAATGCAAAACCAAAGTCACCAACTCTATTAACCACAAATGCTTTAATAGCAGCAGCATTAGCTGTTTCTTTTTTAAACCAAAAGCCAATCAAAAAGTAAGAACAAAGCCCCACCCCTTCCCATCCAAAAAATAATTGAATAAAATTATCTGAAGTCACCAACATTAACATTGCAAATGTAAATAAAGATAAATAAGCCATAAATCTTGGTTTATGGGGATCATGAGACATATAACCAATTGAATAAATATGCACTAACGCTGAGACTGATGTTACCACAACCAACATAACAGCTGATAGAGGATCAATTTTCATTGACCAATTCACTTCCAGTGATCCAGAATTAATCCAAGTTGCTATAATTATATTTTCATCATAATTATTAAAAATAACATTATAAAAAACTACAAGTGAAACGATAGCTGAAACTGAAACTAATAAACTAGTGACAATCTCAGAATTTCTATCACCTATATACCTTCCAAAAAATCCAGAAATTATTGATGCTATCAATGGTAATGCGATAATTGATAATTCCATTTTAACCTTTTAATTCATCTATTTCTTCGACACGAATAGTTCCAGCATTTCTATAGTAAACAACAATAATTGCTAAACCAATTGCTGCTTCGGCTGCAGCAACTGTTAATATAAAGAGAGTAAAAACTTGACCAGCTAAATCGTCTAAATAAATTGAAAAAGATACCAAATTAATATTCACTGCTAATAGAATTAATTCAACACTCATCAAGATAACAATAATATTTTTTCTATTTAAAAAAATACCAACTACACCAATAGTAAATATTATAGCCCCAAGTGTTAAATAATGACCTAGTCCAATATCAATCATCTATTTGTACTCCTTTATTAGATTGAACTTCTAAAACTTCGACACCTTCTGATCTCTCTCTCGAAATTTGTTTAATATAATCTTGTTTTTTTACACCTTCTCTTTGTCTAAAAGTAAGAACAATCGCACCAATCATAGCCACTAGTAAAATCATTCCACTTATTTGAAATACATGAATGTAATCTGTATATAGAATTTGTCCCAGAGAGTGCGTATTGCTAATTCCCTCAGATGATGATGTTGAATTAATTTTCTCAAATAACTCAGGTTTATATTTCCAACCTCCTATAACAATAATTAATTCGAAAAATATGATAGTGCTTATAATCAAGCCAATAGGTATATGACTAGAACTTTGTGAGGATAAAAACCACTGATTTTTTTGTTGAGCAACATTTAACATCATCACAACAAATAAAAACAAAACTGCTACCGCTCCAACATAAACAATAAGCATTATCATTCCTAAAAATTCGGCACCAATCATTATAAACAAACATGAAATACTAATAAAATCTAAAATTAAAAAAAAAACTGAATGAACTGTGTTTTTTGAGGCAGTTACCATAATAGCAGAAATAATTGCTATAGTAGAAAAAATATAAAAAAAAATTGCGTGAGCCATTATTTATCTATATGGATTATCTGCTTTAATATTTGCAGATAAGATGTTCTCCCATCTATCACCGTTATCAAGTAGTTTCTCTTTCGTGTAATAAAGCTCTTCTCTTGTTTCTGTAGAAAATTCAAAGTTTGGTCCTTGAACAATTGCATCAACAGGACATGACTCTTCACATAAACCACAATATATACATTTCATCATATCAATATCATATCGAGTAGTTTTTCTGCTGCCATCACCTCGTTCTGCAGATTCAATTGTAATTGCTTGAGCTGGACAAACTGCTTCACATAATTTGCATGCTATACACCTCTCTTCACCATTTGGATATCGCCTTAAAGCATGTTCGCCTCTATATCTTGGACTTATTTTACCTTTTTCAAATGGATAATTGATTGTTTTTTTGGACTTAAACAATTCTTTTATAGCAATTAATAAGCCACCCAAAAAATCTGTCATGAAAATAGTTTTTAAAAATCTCGAAAATTTCATCTAGTTAATGGGTAGAAGGTTAAAATAAAATAGATAACTCGCTGTTAAAACAACCCATGTCAATGACAAAGGTAAAAAGATTTTCCAACCTAATCTCATTAATTGATCATATCTATATCTTGGAACAATAGCTTTAACTAATGCAAATAAAATAAATAAAAAAATTATCTTAAAAATCAACCAGACGGCGCCAGGTATTAAATCAAATGGATAAAAATCTATAGGAGACAACCAGCCTCCTAAGAATAAAATTGATCCTAAAGCACACATTAAAAGTATATTTGCATATTCTCCCAACCAAAACATTGCATACATCATACCTGAATATTCAGTTTGATAACCAGCAACTAGTTCAGCTTCAGCCTCAGGTAAATCAAATGGAGGTCTATTAGTTTCAGCCAATGCTGATATAAAAAAAATTACAAACATAGGAAAAAGTGGAATTACAAACCATAAACTTTGTTGAGCTAAAACTATGTCATTAAGATTTAAGGAACCTACACATAAAAGAACATTTATTATAATTATACCTATTGAAACTTCATAAGAGACCATTTGTGCTGCAGATCTAATCGCACCTAAAAAAGGGTATTTAGAATTTGAAGCCCACCCTCCCATAATAATTCCGTAAACACCTAACGAAGAAACAGCAAATAAATATAATATTCCCACATTTATATTTGCTAAAACTTGGGTTTCATTAAAAGGAATAACAGCCCAAGCAATTAAAGCTAGAGTCATCGTTACTATTGGAGCTAATATAAAAATTACTTTATTAGAACTTGATGGAATAATTATTTCTTTAAAAATATATTTTAAAGCATCAGCAAGGGACTGGAGTAAACCAAATGGACCTACAACATTTGGTCCTTGTCTTTTTTGTACAAATGCCCAAATTCTACGATCTAACCAAACAATCATAGCAACAGAAACAAGAACTGGCACAAGCAAAAATAAAATCTTATAAACTTCTTGAAAAATTATATTTAAATATTCCATAATTTATCCATCTGTTCCTGTTTTTTTAATTTTTATTTTAGAATTAAAACAATCAAGCATTGTTTTTGATGATCTAGCTATAACATTAGAAAAATAATAATCTTTGAAATCTACTGTTAGTTTTTCGTTTTGAAAGTTTTCTTTAGATATCATATTATTTTCTTGCATAATCTTATTTTCTTGCTGCAAGTTTATAAAATTAAACATGCTACTTTCTAATTCATCTTTGTCGTTAAATAATTTTCTGTTATTCATGATTTCAGCAAGTTCATTAATAATTTGCCAATCCTCTTTTGCTTCTCCAGGAGGGTATGAGGCTTTAAATGCTTTTTGAACTTTACCTTCTAAATTAGTGAAGAAACCATTTTGTTCAGTGTAAGTTGCTCCAGGTAAAATGATATCAGCAATCTCAGCACCATTATCCCCATGACTACCTTGGTAAATTATGAATTCATTTTTTTTTGTAAATTTCAAATTATCCTGTCCTAATAAGTAAATAATTTCAAAACTATTTTTTTGAAGGTCATTAAACAAATTTCTTTTGTTGTTAATTATTTTTAAATCTAAGCATCCAATAGACGATGCATCTGTAGTAAGTCTATTTAAAGAATTCCACTCATCGTTAATTTTTTTATTTTTTTTCAGAAATTCTTTAATCATTTTAAAAAGAAATTCTGAAGATTTTAATTTAAAAAAAGACTCTCCTAAAATAATAAGAGGTTTTTTAGAATCTAAAATTTTTTTTGAAATTTCATTTTTACCCTCAAATACACTATGTATTGTATTTGTTTGGCCATCAAGTACTTTATAAGGATAAGTTAAATCTCCAACATCATTAAGTGATATAATTTTTGTTGAATTATTTAAGTAGGATTTCCTTATTCTGGCATTTAAGATAGTTGCTTCAAATCTTGGGTTTGTGCCAATTAAAAGAATTAAATCAGAGTCTTCAATTCCATTGATTGATGAATTAAACAAATAATTTTCTCTTTCATTTATGTTGACATAATAATTTGAAGATCTGCTATCGTAATTATTTATATTTAATGTTCTGTCAAAAAATTCTTTAAAGATATAACTTGTCTCCATATTTACCAAATCACCAACAAAACCAGCAATTTTATCATTTGGAGTATCGTTAATTTTTGATTTTACTATTTTAAATACTTCTTCCCAACTAGCTTTCTCAAATTTGCCGTTATATTTAATTAAAGGTGTATCAAGTCTTTGATTAGATAAGCCATCACAAGCGTATCTCGTTTTATCTGATATCCATTCTTCGTTTATATCTTCATTAATCAATGGCAAAACTCTTTTAACTTCCCATCCATATGTATCCACTCTAATATTTGATCCAATAGCGTCCATAACATCTATAGATTCTGTCTTTTTTAATTCCCATGGTCTTGCTTCAAAGACATATGGCTTAGATGTAAGTGCGCCAACTGGGCAAAGATCAATTACGTTCCCTGATAATTCTGATTGTACAGAATGTTCTAAGTAAGTTGTTATTTGCATATCTTCACCTCTTCCAATTGCTCCTATTTCTGGAACTCCAGCGACTTCTGTTGCAAATCTTACACATCGAGTGCAGTGAATACATCTTGTCATTTGAGTTTTTATTAAAGGCCCCATATTTTTTTCTGGAACAGATCTTTTATTTTCTTTAAATCGTGATTTATCAACACCATAAAACATCGACTGATCTTGAAGATCACATTCTCCACCTTGATCACAAACTGGACAATCTAAAGGATGATTTGCAAGTAAAAATTCCATCACTCCTTTTCTAGCTTTCTCAACAAATTCAGTATTAGTTTTAATATTCATTCCTTCAGCTGCAGGCATTGCACAAGAAGCTATAGGTTTGGGAGATTTTTCCATTTCTACTAAGCACATTCTACAATTACCAGCTATAGATAATTTTTCATGATAACAAAATCTTGGAATTTCAAATCCTGCTTTTTCACAAGCTTGAAGAACTGTTAAACCTTCTTCCACTTCTACATCAATATCATTTACTTTTAATTTAAGCATTTTTATCCAACAAGTGTTGATCAACTAAATAAGGTATGTCTTTTTGTTTTTTTATAATTGGATCAAATTTATTTCGACTTTTAATTTCCTTAGAAAAATGTCTTAGAAGACCTTGGACTGGCCAAGAAGAACCTTCTCCAAATGCACAAATAGTATGACCAGCTATTTGATTTGTTACATCTCCTAACATATCGATCTCATCTCTAGAAGCTTCACCTTTTGCCATTCTTTCTAACATTCTCCACATCCAGCCTGAGCCCTCTCTACACGGTGTACACTGACCACAGCTTTCGTGTTTGTAAAATCTTGCAATTCTTGCCATACATTTGATTATGTCTTGATCCTTATTAATAACAACTACACCTGCAGTTCCTAAGCCACTTTTTTCAGCCATTAAAGAATCAAAATCCATAGTTAATGTTTCACATTTTTCTTTAGGTATTAGTGGCATCGAAGACCCTCCTGGAATTACAGCTTGTAAATTATCCCATCCACCTACAACACCTCCTGCATGAACTTCAATTAATTCTTTTAAAGGAATGTTCATTTCCTCTTCAACATTACAAGGATTATTTACATTTCCAGAAATACAAAAAATTTTTGTTCCTGTGTTTTTTTCTCTCCCTAATGATGCAAACCACTTACCACCCCTTCTAAGAATTGTTGGAACTACAGCAATAGTTTCAACATTATTAATAATTGTTGGACAACCATATAGACCTATTAAAGCAGGGAAAGGTGGTTTTAATCTTGGTTGACCTTTTTTACCTTCAATACTTTCAAGCAATGCTGTTTCTTCACCGCAAATGTATGCTCCTGCTCCATAATGAATATAAATATCTAAATCCCATCCTGTTCCAGCAGCATTTTTACCAATTAAATTTTTATCATATGCTTCATCAATTGCTGCTTGAAGCTTTTGTCCATCAATAAAATATTCTCCTCTAATATAAATATAACAAACATGAGCTTGAACTGCGTATGAAGCTATTAAACATCCTTCAATTAATTTATGAGGTTCAAATCTAAGAATATCTCTATCTTTACAAGTGCCTGGTTCTGACTCATCACCATTAATAACTAAATAATGAGGTCTAGAACCTAGTTCCTTAGGAGCAAATGACCACTTCAAACCTGTAGGAAAGCCAGCACCACCTCTACCTCTTAATTGAGAATCTTTAATTTCATTTATTATCCAATCTCTACCTTTATTTGTAAGTTCTTTTGTATTTACCCAATCACCTCTTTTTTGGGATGAGCTTATATCAGAACCTAAATCATTATATAAATTTTGAAATATTCTATCTTTATCTTTAAGCATTTTTTAAATCCATTAATGTTTTTCTGTTATTTTCAGGCTCATTATTTATTCTTCCTCTATAAGAACCTGGTTTAGGTGTTTCACCACTTAAAATTTTATCTAAAATTTTTAAAGTTTTATTTTTATCAAGATCTTCATAGTAATCATCATTTATTTGCATCATTGGAGCATTTACGCAAGCACCTAAACATTCAACCTCCATCCATGAACAACTTTTGTCACTTGAAAGTTCTGTTTCATTTTCTGAAATTTTTTCCTTACATGCTTCAACTAACTTATATGCACCTCTAATCATGCAAGGTGTAGTCGTGCAAACTTGAACAAAATATTTTCCAACAGGTGCTAAATTATACATAGTATAAAATGTAGCAACCTCATATACTTTGATGTAAGGCATATCTAAAATTTTTGCTATATACTTCATTGCTGCTAGAGGAATCCAATTATCGTTTTGTTTCTGCGCTATGTAAAGTAAGGCCATTACAGCACTTTGTTGTTTGTCTTTTGGATACTTAGAAATAATTTGATTTGCTGCCTCTAATGAAGAACGACTAAACTCAAATTTTTCAGGTTGATTTTTTGCAGGTCTTCTTAAACTCATCTATCTACCTCTCCAAATACAATATCTAATGAACCTAATACAGCAGGCACATCTGCTAACATATGTCCTTTAATTAAATAATCCATTGATTGAAGATGTGAAAATCCTGGAGCTCTAATTTTACATTTATAAGGTTTACTTGATCCATCTGAAATTAAATATACCCCAAACTCTCCTTTTGGAGCTTCAACAGCAGTATATATTTCGTCTTTTAGAACTCTATATCCTTCTGTAAATAATTTAAAATGATGAATTAATGCTTCCATAGATTGTTTCAATTCTTTTTTAGGTGGAGGGGTAATCTTACCATCTTGTGATTTTATAGGTCCTTTTTCCATCTTAGAGAGACATTGTTTAATTATGGAAATACTTTCCTTCATTTCTTCTATTCTGCACAAATACCGATCATAACAGTCACCATTTTTACCAACGGGTATTTTAAATTCTAATTGATCATAGCAGTCATAAGGTTGTGATTTTCTTAAATCCCATGGAACACCTGAGCCTCTAATCATTACTCCTGAAAATGAATAATCAAGAGCATCTGCTTTTGAAACTATTCCTATATCAACATTTCTTTGTTTGAAAATCCTATTATCAGTTAATAAATTTTCTAAATCATTTAGAATTTTTGGAAAAGTCTCACAAAATTTTGCAATATCTTCTTCAAGACCAGCAGGTAGATCTTGATGAACTCCTCCGGCTCTAAAATAATTAGCATGAAGTCTAGATCCTGAAGCTCTTTCATAAAAAGTCATTAATGTCTCTCTTTCTTCAAATCCCCATAAAGATGGTGTAAGTGCACCAACATCAAGGGCTTGAGTAGTAACATTTAAAATATGACTTAAAATTCTTCCAATTTCACAAAATATAACTCGTATATATTGAGCTCTAGAAGGAACATCAATTTTTAAAATTTTTTCTATTGCTAATGCAAAAGCGTGTTCTTGGTTCATTGGAGCTACATAATCTAGTCTGTCAAAATAAGGTACAGCTTGCATATAAGTTTTATTTTCAATAAGTTTTTCTGTTCCTCTGTGAAGCAAGCCTATATGTGGATCTGCTTTTTCAACAACTTCTCCGTCTAATTCTAATATTAAACGCAACACTCCATGTGCAGCAGGATGTTGTGGACCAAAATTCAAATTAAGATTTTTAATTTTTTTTGTCATTATTTTCAGTTTGGTCTTTAATATATTTGGTTCCTTCCCAAGGGCTCTCGTAGTCAAAGTTCCTATAATTTTGTTCTAACTTCACTGGTTCATTTATAACTTTTTTTTGATCTTCACTATATCTAACTTCTGAATGTCCAGTTAAAGGAAAGTCTTTTCTTAAAGGATGACCTTCAAATCCATAATCTGTAAGAATTCTTCTTAAATCTGGATGATCTTTAAAGTTAATACCATACATATCAAAAACTTCTCTTTCCATCCAATTTGCTGCAGGAAAAATAGATGTTAATGAGTTTATGACTTCATTTTCATTAATATAATAACTTAGGATTATCCTTTGATTAAATTCATGACTTAATAGTAGATAAACCATTTTAAATCTTTGCGCTTTCTCTGGATAATCAACAGCTGTAATATCTATTAGTTGTTTAAATTTTGTATTCTTATTAGTTTTCAAAAAAAGAATTACATCAATCAAATCATCTTTATTAACGTCTATATAAAGTTGATTATGTAATATTTTTGATTGATCAATTTTTGTCGTTAGTTCTGAATTAATTTTTTTTTCTAAGTCGATTAAAGTGTTCATGGTAGTTATCTACTCAAAGATCCTTTATTTCTAATTTTTTTTTGTAATTGTAAAATTCCATAAAGTAGTGCTTCAGCTGAAGGAGGACATCCTGGAACATAAACATCTACAGGAACAATTCGATCACAACCTCTAACTACAGAGTAAGAATAATGATAATATCCACCACCATTTGCACAACTTCCCATAGATATTACATATCTCGGTTCTGGCATTTGGTCGTAAACTTTTCTTAACGCTGGTGCCATTTTATTAGTAAGAGTACCAGCTACTATCATTACATCTGATTGTCTTGGTGAGCCACGTGGCGCAGCTCCAAATCTTTCTAAATCATATCTTGGCATTGCTGTCTGCATCATTTCAACTGCGCAACAAGCCAATCCAAATGTCATCCAATGAAGTGATCCTGATCTAGACCAGTTAATAAGGTTGTCTAATGAAGTTGTTATAAAACCATCCTTACTAAAATCATCAGCTAATTTTTTAAATTCTTCAGGTACTTGATCAAGTTTATTATTCATAAATTAAAATTATTCCCAATCTAAAGCACCCTTTTTCCATTCATATATAAATCCAACTGTAAGTATGAATAAAAAAATCATCATTGATGTAAAACCGAGTAAACCAATACTTCCTAAGGATATTGCCCATGGAAAAAGAAAAGCTATTTCTAAATCAAATATAATAAAAAGAATTGCAACCAAATAAAACCTTACGTCGAATTCCATTCTAGAATCTTGAAATGGTTCAAATCCACATTCATATGCTGATAATTTTTCAGGATCAGGATTTTTTGGTGAAAGTATAAAATTAACTATTATGAAAGCAACACTTAACCCTAAAGCGATTAGTAAAAAAAGTATAATTGGCAAATATTCTTTTAAAAATTCTGGAAACATGTGAGTCTATATAGTCATTTTTATATCATGTTGTAGTGGAGAAAAGTCACATTTTTAGTGTTAACTGATAACAATTATCAACAGATTGCTTAAAAAGTGGCGGGAGTGAAGGGACTCGAACCCTCGACCTATCGCGTGACAGGCGATCGCTCTAACCAACTGAGCTACACCCCCACTTTATGTGTATTTTGGTGGGCAGTAAAGGACTCGAACCTTTGACCCCCTCGGTGTAAACGAGATGCTCTACCAACTGAGCTAACCGCCCCAAAATATCGGTACTAATACATCAAGGTGACTACAAAGTAAATTATTTATTATTGAATACTGGCTTGAGATTTGTCATCTTTTTTACTTAAATCAACCTCAACCCATTCAGTTCTTTTGAGTTCTTTTGTTAAAGCAATTTTTAAAACTTGGTCAGCAAACTCAACTGGAGTTATTTTAATTTCATCTATAATTTTTTTAGGCATATCAACTAAATCTTTTTCATTTTCTTTTGGAATAATTACTTCTTTAATGCCAGCTCTGTGTGCTGCTAATAATTTTTCCTTAAGCCCACCAATAGGAAGAACTTGTCCTGTTATTGTTACCTCACCAGTCATTGCAACATCACGTCTTACCGAGATATTTGTTAATGATGAAACTATTGAAGTGACCATTCCTATCCCCGCTGAAGGACCATCCTTTGGTGTAGCTCCTTCAGGAACGTGTATATGAAAATCTTTTTTTTCAAATAATGGTGGTATTATTCCATACTCTAAACATTTAGACCTTACAAAAGATTTTGCTGCCTTTACAGACTCTTGCATTACATCTCCTAACTTACCAGTAATTTGCATTCTACCCTTCCCAGGCATTGTAACAGTCTCTATCTTTAAAATTTCTCCACCATATTCTGTCCAAGCTAATCCAGTAACTATTCCCACTTTATCATCTGTTTCTAATTCACCAAATTTAAATTTTGGTATTCCCAAAAAATCTGAAAGGTTTTTTTGGTTAATTTCAACATCTTTTTTTTCACCTGCTACAACTTTTTTTACAACTTTTCTTGCAAGTTTAGAAATTTCTCTTTCAAGATTTCTTACGCCTGACTCTTTTGTGTAGCACCTTATTACCTCTTTGATAATATCATTTTCGAGTGTCATCTCGTTTTCTTTAACGCCATTATCTTTAATTTGTTTTGGTAGTAAAAATTTATTAGCAATATTAATTTTTTCATCTTCTGTGTAACCAGCTAATCTGATTACTTCCATCCTATCTAATAATGGAGGTAATATATTTAATGTGTTTGCGGTAGTTACAAACATTACATCTGACAAGTCATAATCAACCTCAAGATAATGATCATTAAATGTTGTATTTTGCTCTGGATCTAAAGCTTCCAAAAGAGCTGATGAAGGATCACCTCTATAGTCATTTCCTATTTTATCAATTTCATCTAATAAAATTAGAGGATTTTTTGTACCAGCTTTTTTCATCATTTGGATTATCTTGCCTGGTAAGGAACCAATATATGTTCTTCTGTGGCCACGAATTTCAGCTTCATCTCTCATTCCACCAACCGACATTCTTACGAATTCTCTATTGGTAGCTTTTGCTATTGATTTTCCTAGAGAAGTCTTTCCAACACCTGGTGGACCAACTAAACAAAGTATTGGACCTTTTATCTTTTCCATTCTTTTTTGTACTGCCAAAAACTCAATTATTCTTTCTTTTACTTTTTCTAAACCAAAATGATCTTTATCTAGAACATCTAACGCTTTAGCTAGATCTATGTCAACTTCACTTTTTTTATGCCACGGAAGTTCAATCATCCAATCCAAATAATTTCTGACAACTGTTGCCTCTGCAGACATTGGACTCATATTTTTTAATTTTTTTAACTCCTGAAGACATTTTTTTTCAACCTCTTTTGGCATTTTTGCCTTTAAGATTGATTTATTTAAACTAGTATTTTCATCTTTACCGTCTTCAATTTCCCCTAGTTCTTTTTGGATAGCCTTTAATTGCTCATTTAAATAATATTCTCGTTGAGTTTTTTCCATTTGAGTTTTCACTCTTCCTCTTATTCTTTTTTCGACTCCAATGATACTTGTCTCATTTTCCATTATTTTGATAATAGCGTTCAATCTTTTTTTAATATCAGCTATTTCAAATATCTGCTGTTTTTCTGAAATTGTTGCTGTTATATGTGATGCTATATTGTCAGCAATTTTTGATGGTTCTTTTAATTGTTTAATTGTATTTATAGTTTCATTCGAAATCTTTTTATTTATTGAAGTTAATTTTTCCAATCTTCTTATTGCTGTTGCTGCTAATGGATAAAGGTCTTCATCTTTATTTAAGATATCATTATATGCAATATAATCGCATATAATGAATTTTTCATTATCTTTAAAATCTAAAATTTTAACTCTTTTTAAACCTTCAACTAAAACTTTAACAGTTCCGTCAGGTAATTTTAATAACTGTAAAATACTTCCTTCACAACCATACATGAATACATCTGTTTTTTTTGGATCATCAATTTCAGAATTTTTTTGTGTTACAAGAATTATTTTTTTGTCTTTTTTCATCACCTCATTTAATGCTGAAATAGATTTATCTCTTCCCACAAATAGTGGTATCACCATACTCGGAAAGACAACAATATCTCTCAAAGGTAATAAAGGTAATGATATTTTTACATCCATGAGATGAATATGGAGATTAAATTTAATATTGCAATAGCTATTTAGAGGTTATTATTATTTATTAAGCTGCTGATGTTTTATTATTTTTTGATTTACCGTCAGTTTTTGAGTGCACTAAAATTGGTTGGGTTTGACCTTTTACCGCAGTGGCATCAACGATTACCTCTTCTATATTATCCTGACTTGGCAAATCATACATTGTTTTTAAAAGTATATTTTCCAAAATTGATCTAAGACCTCTTGCACCAGTTTTTTTATTAATCGCTTTTTGAGCAATTTCTTTTAAAGCATTTTCTTTAAATGTTAATTTGGCCCCATCCAATTTAAATAGTTCCTGATACTGTTTAGTCAAAGAATTTTTTGGTTCTTGAAGTATTTTAATTAATGATTTTTCATCTAAATCTTCAAGTGTTGCTATCATGGGCAGTCTTCCAATAAATTCTGGAATTAAACCATATTTTAAAAGATCCTCTGGCTCTAAACTTTTCATCCACTCACCAGTTTTTTTATCTTGAGTATTTTTAACGTCTGCACCAAACCCGATTGATGTACCTTTATCTCTTTGAGATATTATTTTATCTAAACCTGCAAAAGCTCCTCCGCAAATAAATAAAATATTGGTTGTGTCTACTTGTAAAAATTCTTGTTGAGGGTGTTTTCGTCCACCTTGGGGTGGCACACTAGCAATTGTTCCTTCCATAATTTTTAATAAAGCTTGTTGAACACCTTCTCCAGAAACATCTCTTGTGATGGATGGGTTTTCCGATTTTCTACTAATCTTGTCAACTTCATCTATATAAACTATTCCTCTTTGAGCTTTTTCAACATTATAATCAGCAGACTGAAGTAATTTTAGTATTATATTTTCAACATCTTCTCCTACATAGCCAGCTTCTGTTAAAGTAGTAGCATCCGCCATAGTAAAAGGGACATCTAAAATTCTTGCAAGTGTTTGAGCTAACAATGTTTTTCCACAACCTGTTGGACCAACTAAAAGAATATTAGATTTAGCAAGTTCAACATTTTTGCTCGTTTTATTTTCATAATTTAATCTCTTATAATGATTGTGAACTGCAACTGATAAAACTTTCTTAGCATGGTTCTGGCCGATAACATAATCATCCAAAACTGTGCATATTTCTTTAGGTGAAGGAAGTCCGTCTTGATGTTTTACAAAAGTATCTTTATTTTCTTCTTTGATAATATCCATACAAAGTTCAACACATTCATCACAGATGAAAACTGTTGGGCCAGCAATTAATTTTCTTACCTCATGTTGACTTTTGCCACAAAAAGAACAGTACAGAATATTTTTATTACTTGTGTTCATAATTTATAAAACGAATCAATTTAAATACTCTATTATAGGAGACTCAATGATATCAAGTTTCAAATTAACTTAATCCAATATGTTGTGTATTAAGATCTTTTCTCTACTACTTTATCTATTAGACCAAAGGCTTTAGCCACCTCAGCAGTCATGAAATTATCACGTTCAAGAGCACTTTTAATTTCTTCTACATTTTTACCGGTATGTTTAGAATAAATTTCATTTAATCTTTTCTTTAAAGAAAGGACTTCTTTTGCATGAATTTCTATGTCTGTAGCTTGACCCTGAAAACCTGCCGATGGTTGATGTACCATTATTCGTGAATTAGGTAATGAAAATCTTTTACCTTTAGTTCCTGCAGCAAGAAGAAATGATCCCATAGAAGCAGCTTGACCAATGCATAAAGTTGAAATTTCTGGCTTTATATATTGCATGGTGTCATAGATACCAAGGCCAGCTGTAACTAACCCCCCAGGACTATTTATATATAAATAAATTTCTTTTTTAGGATCCTCTGCCTCTAAAAATAAAAGTTGCGCAGTTACAAGTGAAGCTACATTATCGTTTATTTGACCAGTTAAAAAAATAATTCTTTCTTTTAAAAGTCTTGAATAAATATCATAAGCTCTTTCCCCTTTATTAGATTGCTCAACAACCATAGGTACTAAATTATTCATATGTTCTGAAATTTTATTTGTCATAATGTTGATTCGTTTTACTTATACAACTTGAGATTACTTTTTGCTAACTTTTTTTGTTTTTTTAGCTGGTGATTTAGTTTTTGAGGGTTTTAGCTTAGCTTTGTTCTCATTAGATTTTTTAGTCTCAACTTTTTTTTCAGGTTTTCTTTGATCTTTAAGTTCCTGATCAAGCTGTTGCTTTTGAGATTGTTTTAAAATTTTTTCAGCTTCATCTTTTGAAATTTCTTTTTTATTTACTTTGGCTTTATCTTTAATGAGATTAATAATTTTTTCTTCATATACGGTTCCTCTAAGACTAGCTACTGCAGATGGGTTTTTTTGGTAAAAATCCATAACCATTTTTTCTTGTCCAGGCATCATTCTCAATTGTTTTTGAATTTCATTTTGGAGCTCTTGTTCATCTACTTTAATTTGATTTTGTTCTCCAAACTCATTTAAAATTAAACCTGTCTTAATTCTCTTCTTTGCGATTTCTTCAAAATTTTTTCTACTTTTCTTTTCATCATCCTCACTCATTCCTTGAGATAAGATTTTTATTTCTTCATCTATCAAATTTTCAGGTATTTCATCAACTTTAAATTTTTCTAATTCTTTTAGAATTTGATTTTTAGAAAGCCTATCTAAAGAATTTTTGTATTCATCATTTATTTGTTTAGAAATTAATTTTCTTAAATCTTCTAAATCTTTTGCACCTAAATTTTTTGCAAAATCGTCATTAATTTTAACTTCTTCTGATTTTTTTACTGCTAAAATTTTACAATTAAACTTTGCTTTTTTGTTTACAAGTTCTTTATCAGGAAAATTTTCTGGTAATACTGCATCGACTATTTTTGAGTCGTCTTTTTTTACACCAATTAGTTGGTTATCAAAACCTTTTAAAAATAAATCTTTACCAAGTGTTAATTGTGTATTTTTTCCCTCACTCCCTTTAAAAGGTTGACCATCTACTGTTGCAGTATAATCTAGGACTACTAGATCTCCCTCTTTAGCTTTTGTTTCTGATGAAACCTCTTTAAAATTTGGCTGATTTTTTGCTATTTCTTTAATTCTTTTATCAGTTTCAGATGAGTCTATTTTAACCGTATACTGATCAAATTTTATATTAGCTATCCCTTTTGTATCAATTTTAGGCAACTCCGTTACAGATAAAACATATTCTAATTCTTTATCCTCTCCATAAGTTTTCAAATCAAGTTTTGGTTGACCGGCAGGTTTTATTTTGTTTTCTTCAAGTGCTTTTGCTGATGTATCTTTTAAAACTTTATCTAGAACCTCACTAAAAACAGCTTTACCAAATTGTCTTTTTAATATTTCTCTAGGAACTTTTCCAGGTCTGAAACCTTTTAAATTTACCGTGCCTTTAATTTCCTCATATTTTTCATCCATATAAGTCGACATAGTCTTCTTATCTATGAAAACTTTTACATCTTTATTTAATCCTTTTTTGTTTTCTACTGTAACTTTCATAATATCAATTTGGTAGGGCGAAAAGGACTCGAACCTTCACATGTTGCCATATTGGTTCCTAAGACCAACGCGTCTACCAATTCCGCCATCGCCCCACAAATTTAGTGGTTTTATATATGATTGAATTTATTTGTCCAACGACAATTATTGTAAATAATATTAATTTTCCTCTATAATATTAATATGATTATTTCACCCTGTATAAGTATCTGTAAAACTGATCCAAGCACTGGATATTGTTACGGATGTGGCAGGACAAAAGAAGAAAAAAAAATTTGGAAACTTGAAGATACAACCGATAAATGGAAGCAAGAAAACCTTGAAATTATCAAAAATAGGTTAACCGGGTGGCAATTGGAAAGTTTTGAAGAGTCCTATACATATAAAATTGAAAATGGTATCTCTCTATTTAAAAAAAATTTAAAAAATGAGTAAAACTTCTCTAGTAATAATAATATATATTATAGGCCTTATTTTTGGTGCTTTGTTTCTTGATATTTGGAGTGCAGACACAAGTGTTTTTAAAGGTCTGTTGGGGTTAGGATGGACTGCTCTTCTTATCATAGGAATATTTTTTGCTGAAAAAAATGAGAGGAATTAGATTTTTAATTTTTATTTCTTTTTTATTTTTACCATTTCAAATTGTTAAATCAGAAATAATTGTCTTGAGTCAATGTGATGATAAACAAGACGAATTCTTAAAAAACGAGTATATTTTTAATCTTAATGAATTAATTATGACAAGAAAATATGTTTATAAAGAAAAAACATATCAAAAATATAGATTAACTGATTTAAGTGTAAAAAAAAATAATACCTTTGTGAGAAATATTTATGAAGAAAATGGAAAAATATTAACTCATAAACATGGATATCCACAATTTTATACACAAATCTTATTTGAAAAAGGAAAGCAAGAGATTTTTATGAAAACAGTTTTAAATGATGAAGAAGGGATTTCTAAAATTTCCACATGTAAAAAAATAGAAAAATTTGATAGTGAAAGTTAATTTTTTTTACTTTTTTTTGCTAAATTTCTTTTTTTTTGATTAAATCGACTTTGAGTAATGTTACTTCTGTGTCTAGCAAAAGCTTGTTTTTGTGCTTGTTTCATTGCTCTCTTTGAGGACATAATTTAATAATTTATCTCTAAGCTTCCTATAATATTTAAATTTTTATTAGAAACAACTATTTCACCAGATGATGGACCATAATTCAGGATCTCCGATATTAACACGTAGTGTGTTACTAAAACTAAATTTTTATCACTTTTAAATTTTTTAATATATTCTTTCAATGCTTTAGCCTGCTTATCCTTATTTTTAGCAAATTTAGAGCTATAAAAAGAATTTAAAAAACTATTGGTAGAAAAATTTCTAAAAGCTATTTTTGCTGTTTCTTTACATCTGCACCACTCACTAGATAAAACCTTATCTATTTTAACTTTGTTATTTCTAAAAAATTCTCCAATATATTTTGCTTGTCTTTGTCCTTCCTTACTTAAATTTCTTTGAGTAGAACAATCGTTAAGATTGAAATTATCTGGATCACCACTTCCAGGTGCATATGCATGTCGAATAAATATTAATTTTCCACCCTCCTCAAGTTGAGTAATTAACTTTTTATTTAAATCTGCTTTAACTGTTGTGGTTAAAGATATAAATATTATTAAAAAGAATTTTAAAAATTTCATTTATGGATATTAGATTGAATAATTTAAACAAAACAATAGTTAATTGTAAAAAGTGCCCAAGACTAGTTAAATTTGTTCATAAAGTAAGTACACAAAAAAGAAAACAAAATATAAATGAAGTCTACTGGGGAAAGCCTGTTCCAGGTTTTGGAAATTTAGATTCAAAATTAGCAATTATTGGTCTTGCCCCTGCCGCTCATGGGGGAACAAGAACGGGAAGAGCTTTTACTGGAGATAAATCAGGTGATTTTTTGTTTAAGTGTTTACATGAAGTGGGTATTTCAAATTCTCCATATTCGAAAAGCTTAAATGATAATCTAAAATTAAGATCTACTTATATTACTAACATACTTAAATGTGTGCCTCCTGAAGATAAGCCCCTTAGTAATGAAATCTCTAATTGTTCTAATTTTTTTGATAAGGAAATATTATCCTTAAAGAATCTAAAAGTAATTGTTACATTAGGTAAGGTTGCTTTTGATAATTGTATTAAATTATATAAACAAAAATTTAATATTAAAAAAAAGTTTATTTTTAAACACGGCAAATCTCAATCATTGCCCAATGGTTTAATCATATTATCAAGCTATCATCCAAGTCCTAGGAATGTTAATACAAAACTTATTTCAAAAAAAATGATGGTAGATTTATTTAAAAAGGCAAAACAACTTGCTAAATTTTAATTGAATCACAAAAATAAGGTTTAAATTTTGAGTAAATTTCATCTGGAATTTTCACTGGTTTTCCATCTTTATTAATAAAAACTAAATGAACCTGTGCTTCAACAATAGTATCATTATCCCTTGTGATTATTTGGTTCATAAAAAAAGATGTTTTGGTAATAGATTTCACAAAAGATCTTATATTTAATTCATCCTCTAAATGTGCAGATTTTTTATACTCAATATTACAAGCTTTAACTATGATTAAAGCATCAAAATTATCTTTTACTTTTTTATTACTATATCCGATAGAATATAAAGCTTCCGTTCTAGCTCTTTCTAAAAATTTAAGATAATTTGCATAGTAAACTACTCCTCCAGAGTCTGTATCTTCGTAATAAACTTTTAACTTATGAAAGAAATTTTCATGCATATAAGAAAACTATATCAAATATATTATTATTTTACAGAAACTAGGCTATAAGTATAAAATGAAAATTTTCGTTATATGGTTGATATTAGTAATAATTTGGAATTTTGGTTATCCTCAAGCAAGTCCATTGGAAGACGTGATTGTAGCGGTAGTTCTATCATTTTTCAGTAATTTTCTGAAAAAACACCTAAAAATTTAATCACTCAGACGAAAAATATATATTCTGGTAATAAGCAATAGCTTTCATTTTTGAATTATCTGTGTCTGACATAATTGCTAAACCATCTAGCTCATTAACATCTAAATCGTGAAACTTTTTAAAATCATCTTTTACGTTTGACTTAACAGTAATCCATTCATTGAGATCATTTTTGGTACTTGCTAAAACATTATCTATTGATTTTTTTGTGTAAGGACTTGGTGAATTAAACCCTATTTCATTATTGCTTGAAAACACATAATTTATTGCTCTATTTGAAAGCGCTGTAGCCCCTGTCTTTTTTATAGCAAAAACTCTAGCAGCAAAATCATGTCCTTTTTTTGTATTTTCTTTAATACCTGCTAAATCTTTCTCAATTTTCCATGTTATGTTGATGAATGGAGTTTTATTTAGGTCGATTTTCAGTTGTTTTCCTAATCCCGAAGCAGCATTATCAGCTACAGCTTTAAAGAAGTTGCCATTCTCATTTGATCCAGCTGTGTAAATTGTCTTATTATCTGCTCCTCTTACTTTTCTTACCTCTAATTCAGAAAGTTCTGCCTCTGTAAAGTCAAATACTTTTACTTCATCAGCAAGGATAGTGTTGCTACTGATGATGCAAATAATAAAAATTTTAAATAAAAAATTCATAAATTTTTTTTAAGAAATTTGTTAATACATTATTTTGACAAGATTTAAACATCCAAAAATCAACTTTTGTTTCTATAACATACTTATGAAGACAATATCAATTTTTATACTCTTAATTTACTGGTCAATTATGATTTTTGCACCTGTTATATCTAAAGATGTTAAAATGAGTAGAGCTAAAATAAATAATACTAAGATTGTAGAACTTAAGCCAAGAAGTTAATAAGTCGAACGACCACCACTTATATCGAAAACAGCTGCTGTTGAAAAAGTATTTTCCTCAGATGATAACCAGCAAACTAGAGAAGTAAACTCTTCAACCTCTAAAAATCTTCCTCTTGGTACTTTTGACAACATTCTTTGAACATGTTCTGTAGTCATTTGATCTAAAATTCTTGTTTTAGCTCCAGCAGGGGTTACTGCATTTACCGCTATATTCTTATCTGCAAGCTCTTTACCTAAAGATTTTGTTAACCCAATAGCACCTGCCTTTCCAGCGCTGTATGCGCTTGCATTGGCATTACCATCTTTTCCAGCGACTGAAGCAACATTTACTATTCTGCCGTAGTTATTTTTGATCATATTTGGAATAATTGCTCTACAACAATTAAATGTGCCAATTAGATTTACATCTATAATTTTTTTCCATATTTCAACATCATATTCCCATAATGTTGATGTAGGACCAGTTATTCCAGCATTATTGATTAAGATATCTATATTTGAGTTCTTAAGGATTTCATTAACACATTTTTCAACTTGGTTATAATTCGTTACATCAATGATATTAGAGCTTAGGTTTGAATTATTTAAATCTTTTATAGATTTTTCAACCATATTTTTATCTAAGTCCCAAATTATCACTTTTGCCCCTGATTTTAAAAATCTTTTCGCAATATCCAATCCAAATCCTTGAGCTCCACCAGTTATAATTGCAGTTTTCTTATCAAAGTTATAGTTAATATTTTCCATTAATTTATTTTCTATCTAACAGATAATATACTAATCCAGAAACTAATATTCCAATGATCCAAGAATAGGATTGTAAAAACATTAAATTAGAATTCCATATAGTTGATGATGAAAATATAAAACCTACGATAACAGAGTAAATTGCTTTTAAATGCCAGCCTTTTGAAAAATAAAATATACTTTTAGAGGATAATGAATGTATATCTCTAACATTTAAATTTGAATTATTAACTATATAATAGTTTACTATCATTACCCCACTTATAGGACCAAAAAAACAACCAAAAGTATCTATAAAGGAAAGTATACCAATCTGACTTAAAAAAGTTGGCCAAAATATTCCAATGATTAAGCCGAATAATCCTATTATATAACTTACATTTTTAATATTTAATCTATTTGGTCGAAAATTAATTAATGAATATTGCGATGGGATAAAGTTAGCTACTAAATTAGTTGATGCTGAAGCAATTATAATAAAAAATAAAGCTATTACAGTCATTTGTAAATTATTATATTTACCTATTATATCTGTTGGATTTGTAAAAATTCTCTCAATATCTTCAAATTTTTGATTTAAAAAAACATCAGAGCCAGAAACAATAAATACTGCAAATACAGAAAATAAAATGAGATTTAATAATAAAGTAAAATTTCCATATTTTAAATTTTTCTCATTTTTGACATAACGTGTAAAATCTCCAAGACTAATTATTATTATAGAGAAGTAAGCAAAAACTGTTCCAGCTACAGTTAATATTGGAAATATATAGTCATAATCATAAAAATTTTCAAAATTCAAAATTTCTACAAATGCTTTGGTTGTAACCTTTACATCAGAAAGTAGAATTATTAAGAAAAAAAATATTAAACCTGAATAGACTGCCATCGCAGAAAAATTTATTATTTTTCTATTAAACAACATTCCTTTACTAAAAATATAAATTTGAATTATTATGCAAATAACTAATGAAAACCAATCTATGATATTCAATCCTAGTAAAAATGTTAAAAAAATATCTTTATCTAAAATTGAATTATCAATAGTAAAAAATAAAATTCTTATCAGATAACCTATGGCTTTTGATAAAAAATATGTTTGGACACCAAATAAAAATATTCCAACCAAGCTTCTTAAAAAACCAAAAAACTTTGCCCCTGAATAACCTAATGAAGATCTTAATAATGTTGCAAATGGTAAACCATACTTTTGGGAAGGTTTTCCTATCAAATTAGAAAAAAAATAAACTAATAACGACCCTAAAATTGATCCAAAAAAAACTATAAAAGAATTAAGATTATATATTGTATATAAAGAAGCTATGAGTGAAAAACCTATTATACTTTGAACATTTACTCCCCAAAAACAAAATAAATCTTTCCAGTCCCAATTTTTATTAGTTGGATTTATAGAGACTAATTCCCAATTAATAATTTTTTCGTTAATTTTATTCTGACTCACATAAAAGATATTAAACTAATATTTTCTACTGTCCATATAACAGGGTTGGTAACCAAAGAGCGATTTTAGGGAAAACAATGATTAAGACCAGACCTATTATTTGTAAGACCATAAATTGCATCATTCCATAATAAATATCTTTTAAATCCCACTCAGGAACAACTCCTTTTAAGAAATAAGCAGATAAAGCTACAGGTGGGGATAGCCAGGCGGTTTGCAAGTTCACAGCAACCAATATCGCAAACCAAGTTAAATTAAATCCTAGAGCTTCAATTAAAGGCAATATGATTGGAACAATAATCATTACAATCGGAACCCATTCAAGAGGCCATCCAAGTAAAAAAATCATAACCATTACCATTGCCAAGATTAAATATTTGTTCATTTCTAAACCTAATAAAAAATCTGTTAATAAAGTTGGAGTTCCTAATCTTGCAAAAACAGCACCAAAAAAGTTCGATGCTGCAACTAGAACCATAATTAGGGCAGTTATTTCTAATGTTTTAACTAAAGATTCTTGGAGTTTAGAAAGTGTTAATTTTTTATATACTAATGAAAGAAGTAAAGCGCCCATAGCTCCACATCCTGCAGCTTCAGTAGGAGTTGCAAAACCAAACAAAATACTTCCAAGTGCAGCAAAAACTAATGCAGCTGGTGGAACTAAACCAAGAAAAAACTCAATCCAAACCTCTTTCATACTTGCAGCTCTCATGTCTTCAGGTATGACTGGCCCAAGTTTAGGATTAATCATACATCTAATCGTTGTGTAACCTGCATATAAACTTGCAAGAAGAATTCCTGGTATAATTGCAGCAGCAAATAGATCTATTACTGGAATTTCCATAATAGGTCCCATAACAACCAACATAATACTTGGCGGAATTAATATTCCTAAAGTTCCTCCAGCCGTAATAGTCCCAGCTGCGAGTCTCACATCATAACCAGATCTATTCATAGATTTTGCAGCCATAATTCCAAGAATTGTCACAGAAGCCCCGACAATTCCTGTCGCAGCAGCAAATATTACTGAAACAAACAAAACTGCATAATATAAAGAGCCCTTAACTTTTGCTAACATCATTTGAAAAGCCGAAAACAATCTCTCCATAAGTCCTGCTTGCTCCATCATTATACCCATAAAGACAAAAAGAGGTACAGCGGCCAGGGTTTGTTCGGTCATAACCATTGAAAACTGGAGTGTCATCAAATAGAAAACTAATTTTCCAAATCCTAAGTATCCAAATACGAAACCTAAAAAAATCAATGTAAATGAAATTGGGAAACCAACAAATATTGCAAATAGCATTACTCCAACAAGAATAAAGCCTAAGATTGCTGGATCTATAAACTCGGCTATCATTTGGTTTCTCCAGGCCACTCACCTTTTTTAGCTGCCCAATAACTTTTGAGTAACTCAGAAACTCCTTGGACTAGTAAAAATATTATACCAATGAGTAAACAAGTTTTGATTGGCCACATATAAGGCATCCATGTGGTATCCATACCTCTTTCGCCTCTTTGAATTGACTCTCCGACATATCCGATTGTCATATAAAGAAAAACAATTAGACCTGGAAAATAAAATAACAAATATAACCAAAAATCTATTAGACCTTGATTTTTAGTTTTAAAATTTCTGTATAAAAAATCTGCTCTTATATGAACTCCTCTAGAAAGAGCATAACCAGCACCCAACATAAATAGCGCTCCATATAAAAAACGGCTAATGTCATAAGCCCAAATAGTTGGTGCTAAAAATAATTTTCTTGCAAAAACTTCGTATGTCATTGCAAAAATTAATGGCATCAATATCCAACAAACAATATTGCCAATCCACTTGCTAAATTTATCTATACTTATAATTGTACTAGCCATCCATAATGGCATATCATTTGGCATTTTTCCTGAACCACCTCGCCTTTCGGCTATCATTTCATCTGATATATCTAATTTACTGGGTTCTTCTGCCATAAATTTTAATTAAAAAAAACTAGAGCGGACTATAAAGTCCGCTCTAATATAAAGATTATATGATTATTACTTTAATGTTGCTGCGTGAGCCATACCTAGCTTCGCATTAGACATTTGAGCACCACTCCAAAATGGAACAGCTATATCAGCAAAGTTTTTCATTGAAGTATAAACTTCATTGAAGAATTTATTCTCTGCAGCATTCTTGTTTAAAGAAGCTTTTGCAGCAGCCATATATTCTGTGAAATAATCAGAAGGTGTATCTTCTAAAATTACTCCATGTTTAGTAGTTAACTCTCTTAAAGCTTTACCGTTTTCATAGATTCTGTAACTTAAAGATTTAGCTAACGAAGCATTAGCTGCAACTTCAAGAGACTTCTTCTCATGATCGCTCATAGCGTTATAAGTTTTTCCAGTAATATAAAAGTCAGCATTTACTACAACTTGGTGTAAACCTTGTAAATAGTAGTGCTTTAATACTTTTTGGAAACCAAATGTTAAATCTGGTTTTGGACAACACCATTCAGCAGCGTCGATAGTTCCTGCTTCTAAAGCTGGTAGAATATCTCCACCACCCATAGCAACAGATGCTATACCAATGTCTTTATAAGTTTGTCCTGGAATTCCTGGAGGAGTTCTAAATTTATATTTTCTAAAGTCAGCCATATCTTTAATTGGTTTTGGAAACCAACCTAAAGCTTCTGGTCCAACTGGTTGAATCATAAATCCTTTAATATCTCTTCCCATTTCTTTCCACAGTTGGTCGTATAATTCTTTACCACCACCATATTGAAACCATGATAAGAAAGCGATGTTATCAATACCAACACCACCACCAGCTACTGGTGAACCAAATAGCATAGCTGCAGGGTGATCTCCTGACCAATAGTGAGTCCATGCGAAACCACAATCGATTAATCCTTTGTCAACAGCATCTAAAGTTTCTTTTACACCTACTACAGATCCTGCAGGCATAATTTCAAACTTTAAAGAACCACTTGTCAAAGTTGTAACTGTATCAGTAAAGTCTTTTAACATCTTAACTTCATCAGCTTTAGTGTTAAGAACTGTCTGACATTTTAGTGTTTTTGCTGCATTTGCGTTAGATATAAAACCAAACACTAAAAACGTAGCAAATAACATTGAAATGATTTTTTTCATTATTTTTCCTCTTGTTAGTTAAATTTAACGAGGGGAATACAATCAGAAAAATATACGTGATACAAGTGACAATTGACTTATATGTGCTAAAGAAATGAACGGTAGTATAAAAATAAAAAAACTATTCAACTTGAGATGGAAAATTTTGATTATATAATTCTCGGAGCTGGATCTGCAGGATGTGTACTTGCAAACAGATTATCTGAGAATTCTAGAAATAAAGTACTACTTATTGAGGCTGGAGGCAAGGATAACTATCCTTGGATACATATACCTGTTGGTTATTTTAAAACAATGCATAACCCAAAAACAGACTGGTGCTATAAAACTGAACCTGATGAAAGTATGAATAATATTTCAATAAGATATCCCAGAGGAAAAGTATTAGGTGGTAGTTCTTCAATAAATGGATTGCTATATATAAGAGGACAACATAGAGACTACGATATTTGGAGACAATTAGGAAATACTGGTTGGGGGTGGGATGATGTTTTGCCGTATTTTATTAAAGCAGAAAATCAAGAAAGAGGTAAAAATGAATTTCATGGAATTGATGGTCCATTATCAGTTTCTGATCAAAGAATTCATTTGCCACTTTTAGATGAATTTCAAAATGCTGCAGAAGAATTTGGTATTCCAAAAACTAAAGATTTCAATACTGGAAATAATCATGGATGTGGTTATTTTCAAGTAACTGAAAAAGATGGTTTTAGATGTAGTACTGCTGTTGGTTATTTAAATCCAATAAAAAAAAGACATAATTTAAAGATTGTAACTCATGCACATGTTAAAAAAATAAATTTTGAAAACAAAACTGCTAAAGAAGTAGAGTATTGGCAAGATAATATATTAAAAAAAGTACAGGCAAATAAAGAAATTATTTTATCATCAGGTGCTATTGGGTCACCACAAATACTTCAGGTATCAGGAATTGGAAATTCCAAAAAGTTAAAAAATTTAGGAATAAATATGGTTCATAATTTAAATGGAGTAGGTGAAAATTTACATGATCATTTAATGTTAAGACCTGTTTATAAAATTAATGGATTAAAATCACTTAATAAAAAAATTAACAGTTTATTTGGAAATTTAATGATTGGTTTAGAGTATATTTTCAAAAGAAGTGGTCCAATGACAATGGGTGCAAGTCAACTATGTATGTTTGCAAAAAGTGATACTTCATTGGAATTGCCAGATTTACAATGGCATGTTCAGCCTATGAGCATGGATACTCTAGGAGCAACAAAAAATCATAACTTTCATGCGTTTACTCCAACTGTTTCAAATATAAAACCTACTAGCAGAGGTACTGTAAACATAGTTAGTGAAGATTCTAGGATTTATGCAAAAATCAAACAGAATTATCTCTCAACTGATAATGATAGATTAATTGCAGCTAAAGGACTCAAATTAACTAGAAAAATAATTATGGAGTCTCAGACTTTTAAAAAATACTTACCTCAAGAGTACAGACCAGGATTGCATATTAATGAAAACGAAGAACTTGTTAAAGAAGCATCAAATCATGCACAAACAATATTTCATCCTGTTGGTACTTGTAAAATGGGACAAGATGAAATGTCTGTGGTTGATGAAAAACTTAGAGTCAAAGGTGTGAACAATCTAAGAATTATAGATGCATCAATTATGCCAAAAATAACTTCAGGTAATACAAATGCACCTACAATTATGATTGCAGAAAAAGGTGCAGACATGATACTACAACAATAATGTTTGCAGAAATTTTTTCACCAGAACAGTTAACAATATTAACTCAAATCATTTTAATTGACTTAGTTTTAGCTGGAGATAACGCAATTATAATTGGAATGGTTGCATCAAAATTTCCATTAGTGCAAAGAAAAAAAGTTATTTTTTGGGGTATTGGTGGTGCTGTAGTTTTAAGAATTATTTTAACTTTACTAACTGCTTACTTGTTACAGATTACTGGATTGAGACTATTAGGTGGTCTGCTTCTTCTTTACATTGTTTACAAGTTATATACTGATGTAATTAAAGGTTTAGATCATGAAGAGGATGTTAAAGTTGATAACTCTAACTTATTAAAAGCTATTTGGACAATTTTATTGGCTGATTTTACAATGAGTTTAGATAATGTTTTGGGTGTTGCAGGGGCTGCTGGTGATCACTATAAATTATTGATATTTGGTTTGGTTTTATCAATTTTACTTATGGCATTTGCTGCAACGTTAATCTCAAATTGGATAAAAAAATATAAATGGATTGCGTGGGCAGGTTTATTAGCAATATTAATTGTTGCTATTGAATTGATTTACACAGATATTCAAATATTATTTTTATAATGTACTTAAAAAATTATAATTTAAAAAATAAAACAGCTGTTGTAACTGGTGCTGGTAAAGGTCTTGGAAGAGCTTGTGCTATTGCGCTTGCTGAAGCTGGTGCTGATTTAATAATTATTAGCAGAACCCAAAAGGATTTAAATGAAGTTTCAAAAAAAATAAAGAAATATAGAGCAAAATGTAAGTCTTATGTTTGTGACATTACAAATTACAATGAAATAAAAAAAATAATCAATAAGCAGCCTAGGATAGATGTTTTAATAAATAACGCTGGAAATAATATCCCAGAACATTTTACAAAAGTTAAGACAAAAAACATGGAATACTTGGTTAAAATAAATACTATAGCTACATTCAATCTTGCGCAGTTATGTGCTCTTAAAATGATTAAATCAAAAAATCGAAAAAAAGTTGGAGGTGCTATTGTCAATATGTCTTCACAAATGGGGCATGTGGGGGGA
This sequence comes from uncultured Pelagibacteraceae bacterium, assembly GCA_902606445.1. GTDB lineage: Bacteria > Pseudomonadota > Alphaproteobacteria > Pelagibacterales > Pelagibacteraceae > Pelagibacter. The sequence continues at coordinate 15,878 of CACLGJ010000007.1, read as the reverse complement.
CCTATTAGGAGTGTTTATAATATGAACAAATGGGGATTAGAAGGACTTACTAAAGGAATGTCTTTAGATTTAGCAAAATATAACATTAGAGTAAATACAGTCTGCCCTACTTTTGTAGTCACACCTATGACTAGGAACTTTTTAAAAAATAAAAAATTTAAAAAACAAACACTTGATAATATTCCTCTTGGTAGATTTGCAGAGCTTTCTGAAATATCTTCAGCAGTTGTATTTCTTGCATCCGATGCAGCATCTATGATTACCGGAACTTCATTATTGGTTGATGGTGGATGGACAGCAAAGTAAATAATATTTTAAGATTAATTTCTATAAATTTAATATTTTTTTTTATCTTCTTTACACTTATAGAAATAACTTTTGGTCACTGGTTTGAAAAATATAACTTTGGTCCTTATTTGAGAGAACATAGATTAAAAAAAATTTCATATCAAGTGACCTTTGATAATATTAAATACAATTATGATTATATAAAAAATTCCCATGCTTTTAGAGGACAGGAAATAGATCCCAAAAATATTGAGATAATAATGGTTGGTGGAAGCACTACTGACGAAAGATATAAACCAGAAGAATTAAGCATTGTTGGAATTTTAAATGAGAAACTAAATGAACAAAATTTTTCCAGAAGAATGATCAATGCAGGTATAGAAGGACAATCTACCAGAGGTCATATAGCTAATTTTAATTATTGGTTTAATAAAATTGAAAATTTCAAGCCAGAATTTATAATTTATTACGTTGGAATTAATGACGCTTACCTTTTAGATTCAGATAATTCAAATTTACAAGATGGGTGGATTAAAAACCCAAATAAGTTTGAGTCATTTTTAGATAATATAAAATCAAGAAGTATTTTTTATAATCTGATTAGAAAAACCAAACATAAATATTATGTAAGAGATGAGTCCAAGAGACTTATTTACGACTATGATTATTATATGAAAAATAATAAAGAAAAAAAAATATATGTTAATTATGATGAAAAATTTGAAGTATATAATTTAGATAGAATTTTAAAATCAAATAATAAAATAATTGAAAAATATTTGAAAAATATTGATCAATTACATTTTTTAACGAAATCTCTAGGAGCTGAGCCAATATTTATAAATCAACCTGCTCAACAAGATCACTTTTCTGAAAAATTATTTGCTCTAAATTATTCTTTAATTCATCATTGTGAAAAAAAGATATATAATTGTATTGATTTGGTAAAAGAATTAAAAGTAACAAATGATTTTTGGTGGGATGGTGTACATACAACTCCAAAAGGTTCTAGAGCTATAGCGAGTGCGATTTTTCCAAAATTAGTTAACTATTTGAATTAATCTAATGATAAAAAAATTTATTCTACTAATAATAATTTATCTTTTTACAATTAATATTTCTAATTCAGCTGAATTTTTAGGTAAATTTATTCAAGGTCACTATATTGTTGGAATTACTTATCCATCTGCAAAAATAGTGATAAACAAAAAAGAAGTTAAAGTTTCAAAAAATGGTTATTTTGTATTTGGGATAGATAGAGATAGAAAATTTGATGTAACTATCACCGAAATTATAAATGGGGAAAAAAAAATAATCACTAAAAAAGTTTTGAAAAGAGAATATAATATTCAAAGAATAGATGGGTTAGAAGAAAGTAAAGTTACTCCACCTGAGTCAGTTTACAAAAGAATTAAAGAAGAAAATAATAAAATAGGAGAAGCCAGAGCAATAAACTCGGATTTATCTTTTTTTAAAAATCAATTTATTATGCCTGTTCAAGGAATTATTAGTGGTGTATACGGCAGCCAAAGAATTTTAAATGGTAAACCCAAATGGCCTCACTATGGAATTGATATAGCTGCGAAAGAAGGAACGAAGATTAAATCTTCTGGTTCAGGGATTGTTACTATGGCTGAAGATGATCTTTATTATACTGGTGGGACAATTATTATGGATCATGGTCATGGTATTTCTACAATATATTCCCATCTAGAAAAAGTAATGGTTTCTGTTGGTGATAAAATTAATCAAGGAGATATCATTGGAACAGTAGGATCGACTGGTAGATCAACAGGTCCACATTTGGATTTTAGAGTAAATTGGTTTCAAACACGTTTAGATCCAATGTCAATTTTAAATTAGATTTCAGACCTGGCTCTGATACGTTCATAGATTAATCTTGTTTTTACACCAAAACTTAGGAATGGATTAGGAGGAAGCCAAGTAGGCTTATTTCTTGCTTCGATAGTTTTTATTTCTTCTGAATTTTCATTGCTTGCTTTAATTGCTATTTGTTCACCAAAGAGTGTTCCAACACCAATACCAGATCCATTATAACAACCTGCAACAAATATATTTTCATCTATTTTTTCAAAAATTTGTGAACTATTTCTACTTCTTGAAACAATTCCAGACCAAGAAGATTGTATGATATTATCAGGTAATTGAGGGAATCTTTTTATAATTCCAATTTTTTGTTTCAATGATCTTTTATATAATTCGGATTGAGACATGTGATATGGATTATAAACTTCAGCTGTATTTCTAATTAATATTCTTTTATCTTTAGTTAACCTAATAGTAGCTCCCATGGGTCTAACTGGTAAAACTCCCCATTCACTAGGTTCACCAATAGATTTAAACTCGCTGTCAGTTAAATTTCTTGTCATACTTGCGGTTAAAGTTATTGGAAAATTATAATTGATTTTAATACCGAGTGATTTTAGAAATCCATTAGTTGCAAAAATTATCTTTTGGGTTTTAATTAAGCCTTTTTTGAAATTACAATTAATCATACCATTAATTTTTTTCCAATCTAATAATGAAGAATTTTCATAAAGATTTACATTTTTTGGAAGAGTATCAATCATAGCTCTTACCAATTTACCTGGGTGTAATAAAATTCCACCTTTTGTATGAAGAGCAATATTATAAAAGTCAGTGCCTAATCTTTTTGCAAGAGTATTTTTAAACAAAATATTGTGCTCAAAACCTAATTTAGAAAGAGTTTCCGAAAAATTTTGCAAAATTTTCTGATCTTCTAATTTTGATGAAGCGAAATATTTTCCACTTTCATTCCAATCACAGTCAACTTGATACTCTTTGATAAATTTTTTTACTGCTTCTATCCCTAATTTATATATATTTGCTTTTTTTTTATAATTTTCTAGTTCTTTGTTAGAAGTAAAACCATCGTTGAGCGTTGTGTCTACCAAATAACCTGAGTTTCTTGAGCTAGCACCCTCACCAGCCAACTGAGCATCTACTAGTATTATTTTTTGATTGGGATAAAGTTGAGCTAATTTTCGAGCAGCTGATAATCCTGTGTAACCAGCTCCAATTATTAGCCACTCACAATCCTCATTTTTTTCTAGAAGCTTAATATCCGACCTTAGATTTAAATCATTTATCCAACTACATCCATTATCATTAATTACTTCCATTAGAATGAATTTAATCTAATTCAAATTCTTTTGTATAGTCTTTTTTGAGATTGGAATTTTGCTTTGTTTTATCTAGTATACAATTACCAATAACTAAGTAATCTAAGTCTGTTCCCATAAAACAATTAAAAGCGTCAGTTGGTGTATTTACAATTGGTTCACCTCTAACATTAAATGAAGTATTTACTATTACTGGACAGCCAGTTTTTTCCTTAAATTTTGATATTAAATCATAATATCGATTATTAATATTCTTCGTAACAGTCTGAACTCTAGCTGAATAATCAACATGAGTCACAGCAGGGATTTCAGATCTTTTTATATTTAATTTATCTATACCAAAAAGTTTTTTTTGTTCATCTGTCATCTCTATTTTTTTATTTTGATTAATATTTGCTACTAACAACATATATGGACTATCCACATCCATTTCAAACCATTCAGATAGATCTTCTCTCAAAACTGATGGAGCAAAAGGTCTAAAACTTTCTCTATACTTTACTTTTAAATTTAGATTTTTTTGCATTTTATCTGATCTAGGATCACCTAAAATAGATCTTGCACCCAGAGCTCTTGGTCCAAATTCCATTCTACCTTGGAACCAGCCAATTGCTTTTTCTTTACATAGAAATTCTGAAGTTTTATTAATTAGATCCTCATAATTTAAAGTCTCAAAATAAGCCCCTGCAATGTTTAATTCCTTCTCAATTTCTTCCTGATTAAATTCATTGCCGAGATAAGAGCCGTTCATATCATCACCAATACTTACTTTTCTTTCATTGCCTTGATCAATATGCCAAAGTGCTAGGGCTGCGCCCAATGAACCCCCAGCATCTCCTGCTGCGGGCTGTATCCATATATTTTCAAAAATTTTTTCTTGAAGAATTTTTCCATTAGCTACACAATTTAAAGCAACACCACCTGCTAAACAAAGATTTTTGATTTTATATTCATTTCGAATAGCCTTTGCTAATTTTATCATTATATCCTCTGTCACCTTTTGTATTGATGCAGCTATATCCATATGAAATTGGCTTATTTTTTCATTATTTGGATCACGAGGTTTTTTACCAAATAATTTGTCAAATCTTTTATTTGTCATTGTAAAACCTGTTGCGTAATTAAAGTATTTTTGGTCTAATCTAAAAGTTCCATCATCTTTGATATCAATTAAATCATATATTTTATCTTCATAAATTGGCCTTCCATAAGGTGCTAAACCCATAAGTTTATATTCACCACTATTAACCTTAAATCCTGTGTAATAGGTAAAAGCTGAATAAAGAAGTCCAAGAGAATGTGGAAAGTGGATTTCTTTTTTTATCTCTAAATCATTATCTTTGCCAACAGAGACTGTTGTAGTAGCCCATTCACCTACACCATCAGCTGTTAAAACTACTGCTTCTTTAAATGGAGAAGGAAAAAAAGCACTCGCAGCATGACTCAAATGATGATCTGAAAAATAAATATTTTCATCAGTTTTATAATTTTCATCATGTGTTTTAAGTTTATTAAATAAAAGATTTTTTTGAAAAAGTTTTTCCTTAATCCATAAAGGCATTGCTTTTGCAAAAGAAAAAAAACCTCTAGGTGCAAAGGCTACATATGTTTCTAATAATCTCTCAAATTTCAGAAAAGGTTTTTCAAAAAAAACTATTTGATTCACTTCACTCAGTTTTAAATTTGAAAATTTTAAAACAAATTCAATTGCATTATAAGGATAGCTTTGATCATGTTTTTTTCTAGTGAATCTTTCCTCTTGAGCTGCTGCTATTATTTTTCCATCTTTCAGAATACAAGCTGCACTATCATGATAAAATGCAGAGATACCTAATATAGAAGTCACTTTAAAATATAGTGTAAATAAATGGTGCTACAGCCGAACCTTGGGTTAATACTATCAATCCACCAAATATAACTAAAACAATTATTATTGGTAAAAGCCAATATTTTTTTCTTATTCTTAAAAATTCCCAAAACTCTTTTATAAAACTCATATCAAAATTGATTTTTCATCATACTTTTTGGCCCAGTTTTTTCAATCCAATAAGAATTATAATCACTATATTTTAAATTTAATACATCTTTACCTAATAATCTCATTATAATACCTATTGGTGTAACTACTAAAAAGAATATGACTCCCATAATTACTGGTGATATTATTTTTCCTAAAAACATTCCAAATTTAAACCAGAGTTTGTTTAACGGGAACAAAAGTCTAGAATTAATAATTCCTAAAACTAAAAATATTAATGAAATGATTAAAGACCATATTCTAATGCTCTCATCATTTATTAATGGATAAAGTGAAATTAATAAAAAAACTACGAAAAATACTGTACCAAAACTTCTATTTGAACCTACTTTAATATCATCCATTTAAAGATTTTTGAGGTTTCATGTCAGATTTGCTAATACCTGCAATTTTAACAGGTTTTTTCATTGCATCTCTTCTAAATGGTTCGCCAAGTTCTTGGTTCAAAATCACTTCAATAAAAGTTGTTATTCCTTGCTTCTGATCTTCACATGACTGTTTAATAGCTGCGGTAGTTTCCTCCATTGTTCGAACTGTTACACCCTTAAGACCACAGGCATCAGCAACTTTTGCATAACTTAATTCAGGATCAAGTTCTGTTCCTACAAAATTATCATCAAACCATAAAGTAGTATTTCTTTTTTCTGCTCCCCATTGGTAATTTCTGAAGATTACCATCGAAATTGCTGGCCATTCTTCTCTAGCACATGAGCTCATTTCATTCATACTAATACCAAAAGCTCCATCCCCTGCAAAACCTATTACTGGAGTTTTAGGACATCCTATTTTTGCACCCAAGATGGATGGAAACCCATATCCACATGGACCAAATAATCCAGGTGCTAAATATTTTCTTCCTTTTTCAAAAGTTGGATAAGCGTTTCCTATTGCACAATTATTTCCAATATCACTTGAGATAATAACATCATCAGGCATACCCGCTTGAATAGCTCTCCAAGCTTGCCTTGGTGACATTCTTTCTGAATCTCTTTCTCTTGCTTCTTTATTCCAAACTGTTCCCTCATCATCATCTTCATGGTCTAAACTTGACAGCTTTTGTAACCAAGCTGATTTAGTTTGATGAATTATATCTTTTCTTTTTTTTCTGTCAGTATCTCCAGCAGTTGGTGAAAGTTGTGCTAATAATTGTTGTGCAACTAATTTGGCATCACCACAAATTCCTACTGTAACTTTTTTAGTTAAACCAATTCTGTCTGAATTCATGTCAACTTGGATAATGCTTGCATTTTTTGGCCAATAATCAATTCCATAACCTGGTAAAGTTGAAAAAGGATTAAGTCTTGTGCCTAATGCTAAAACTACATCAGCTTTAGAAATTAACTCCATTCCAGCCTTTGATCCATTATACCCTAAAGGACCTGCTGCTAATGGATGACTTCCTGGAAAACTATCATTATGCTGATATCCAGAACATACAGGTGCATCTAATTTTTCTGCTAATTTTTTACAATCCTCAATGGCTCCGCCTATAACAACTCCAGCTCCAGATAATATAACTGGAAATTTTGCTTTCGATAATAAATCAGCAGCTTTTTTGATTGCATCTACTCCACCTGCTTGTCTTTCTAATCTTACTATTGGAGGTAAGTCGATATCAATTACTTGTGTCCAATAGTCTCTTGGAACATTTATTTGTGCAGGAGCTGAACCTCTAATAGCTTTTTCAATAACTCTATTTAAAACCTCTGCCATTCTTGAAGGATCTCTTACTTCTTCTTGATAACAAACCATATCTTTAAATAAATTCATTTGTTCAACTTCTTGAAAGCCACCTTGTCCCATAGTTTTATTAGCAGCTTGAGGTGTAACTAGTAGTAAGGGAGTGTGATTCCAGTAAGCAGTTTTAATAGGTGTTACTAATCCAGTGATACCTGGACCATTTTGAGCTATTACCATAGACATTTTTCCAGTAGCTCTTGTGTAACCATCAGCAATTAATCCACCATTAGTTTCATGAGCAACATCCCAAAAAGTTATTCCTGCATCAGGAAAAATATCTGAGATTGGCATGAATGCTGATCCTATAATTCCAAATGAATGTTCAATACCATGCATTTGTAAAACTTTTACAAAAGCTTCTTCTGTTGTCATTTTTGTCATAAACTTAGAGCCTTTCTAAAATGTAATTTAAATATTTTTAAAATTCGTTTGTTAATTTGTGCGATTAATATATAAGATTTTACAAATTTCAAACAAACAAATCGACCCGATATGGCGACTGATATAATAATCCATGACAAAAAAGACAATGTTGGAGTAGTTGTTATTGAAAAAATTACGCCTAAGCAAGATTGTGCTTGCTGGATAATGGAAGATGACAGTTCTACAAAAATTCAATCAATGGATGAAATACCTCTTGGGCATAAAATTGCAATGGTTGATTTAAATGAGGGAGATACAATCCTTAAATATGGCCATGATATTGGTAAAGTAGTTAAATCGATTAAAAAGGGTGAACATGTACATGTTCATAATGTAAAAACAAAGAAGTGGTAAAAGCATGGAAATCCCAAAAAGTTTTTTAGGTTATAAAAGAGAAAATGGAAGAGCTGGTACAAGAAATCACGTTATTATTTTACCAGTTGATGATATTTCAAATGCTTGTGCTGAAGCTGTAGCTAACAATATCAAAGGAACAATTGCTCTTCCCCATTCATATGGAAGATTACAATTTGGAGCTGACTTAGAATTACATTTTAGAACTATGATAGGAACAGGATGCAATCCAAACGTTGCAGCTGTTATAGTAATTGGAATTGAACCTAAATGGACTAAAAGGATTGTTGATGGAATTGCAAAAACTGGAAAACCAGTAGAGGGATTTCATATTGAGCGTACCGGAGATATTGGAACCACGATGAAAGCTTCAAAAAAAGCACAAGAATTTGTTATGTGGGCCTCAGAAAAACAAAGAGAGGAATGTCCTATGAGTGATCTTTGGATATCAGTTAAGTGCGGGGAGTCAGACACGACATCAGGTCTTGCATCAAACCCTACTGTTGGAAATCTTATGGATAAACTTGAACCATTGGGAGTCCATTTATGTTTTGGGGAAACTTCTGAATTAACAGGAGCAGAAAAAGTTTGTGCAACAAGAGGTGCTACAAAAGAAGCATCAGATAAATTTATGAAAACCTGGAATGACTATAATGATTTTATTTTAAAGGAAGCAACTGATGATCTATCTGAAAGTCAACCAACAGCTGGTAATATTGCAGGTGGTTTGACTACAATTGAGGAAAAAGCTTTTGGAAATTTCCAGAAAATAGGAAGTTGTAAATTTATTGATGTATTAGAGCCAGCTGAAGAACCAAAAAAAGGAAAAGGTTTGTATTTTATGGACACCTCTTCTGCAGCTGCAGAATGTGTAACTCTTCAAGCAGCAGCAGGATTTAACATTCATTTATTTCCTACGGGCCAAGGTAATATTGTTGGAAATCCTATTGAACCAGTAATCAAACTTACTGCAAATCCTCTTACTGTAAAAAGTATGGGTGAACATATTGATTGTGATGTATCAAAAATATTATCAAGAGAGATGAATTTGTCTGAAGCAGGAGATGAACTTATTAAAACAACATTGCGGGTAGCTAACGGAAGATTAACTTGTGCTGAGGCTTTAGGTCACAAAGAATTTGTGATGACTAAACTTTATAGAAGCGCTTAATTAATAAATTATTAAATGTATTTAAAAAGAAACTTGGTGCTCATACCAGGTATTATTCTTGCATTCATACTTTATTCTCTTTCTCAGGGATTTAATAATATTATTGGTATCGAGCTTTTAGGGTATAGCAAAAGTCCTATATCAACTGCAATGATTGCAATACTTATAGGTATTTTTTTTGGAAATGCTTTTAAAGTTCGTGATGGCTTCCAGAAAGGTTTGGATTTTACAAGAGAGTATATCTTAAAACTTGGCATTATTTGCCTTGGGATTCAATTAAAACCATTTGAATTTTTAGACTTTGGTAAGATTGCAATTCCATTAATTGTAATTTGTATATTAAGTGTTTTAGTTGTTATTAAATTTCTAATAAAAATACTTAAAATTCCAACAAGAATGGCATATTTGATATCAATTGGGAGTACGGTTTGTGGTACTACAGCTATCATAGCAACAGCTCCTGTGATTAAAGCAAGTAAAAATGAAGTTTCTTATGCAATAGCAAATATTACTTTATTTGGAATATTGTCAATGCTGATTTATCCGTATTTTGCAAATTTTTATTTTGATAGTGACCCATTATTTGTAGGTCTATTTTTAGGAACTTCCATTCATGAAACATCTCAAGTAGCAGCGGCTGGTTTAATTTATGATCAGCAATTTAATAGTCCAGAAGCATTAAATATAGCAACAGTAACTAAGCTCATTAGAAATACTTTTTTAATAATTATGATCCCTTTATTCGCTTTTCTTTATAATAGAGGTAAAACAATAGAGGGTAGTTATTCTATACTTAATATTTTTCCATATTTTGTTTTGGGTTTTGTAGGAATGATTATTTTCAGAAATATAGGTGATCAAGTATTTATGATTAATAATAACGATAATTGGATAGAAACAATTAGTTTTGTTAAATCATCATCTAAAGTTTTTTTAACAATGGCTATGGCAGCCATTGGTCTATCAACAAATTTAAAAGATATTAGGAATATGGGGTATAAACCTTTTTTAGTTGGCTTTATAGCTATGTTAACTGTAGGGGTTGTTTGTATTATATCAATTGAGATTTATCTAAAAATATTTATTTAGTTTGTTTTGCAGCTTTATTAAAATATTTTTTTCTAAAATTCGAAATAAACCTTCTAATAAAAGCAGCTGCGATGCCAAGAGAGACTGCAAATAAGATTGAAAATAATCCATAAAAGAAAGGCATGTCTTTTGAAAATTCCTTTATAAATTTAGAAAAGAAATTTAAATCCTGATCTGTTAATTTTGTTGTTTCATTCTGAATTTCTACTGCAAAAAAAGTATCATAAGCAATTGCTATACCAACAACTAATAATAAAATTGCTAACAAAGCTTTTAGTCCAGAACTATCAATCTGTTCGCCAAGTTTCTGACCTACTTGAACTCCTACTATTGATCCAACTACCAACATAACAACAAGCATTAAATCAATAGAGCCATAATTAATTGAATGTAAAAAAGTAACTATGACACTGACAAAAATAGTTACAAATAAAGATGTTCCTGGAACTAATCTTGTTGGCATTTTAATAATATAAATCATTGCTGGCACTAAAATAAAAGCACCTCCTATACCCATGATCGCAGCTATGAAACCAACTGCTAATCCAATCATGATTGGTGTAAATACACTTTCATACAATTTTGACTTAGGAAATCTCATTCTTAATGGAAGACCATGTATCCAATAGTGCACATGTAATTTTTTTCTCTCTATTACATTTTTTTTTGCTTTATCAATTTCACCAAGACTCTCTACCAACATTAGTGTTCCGATGATTGCAAGTATATACATATAGGCAAGTGAAATGACTGTATCTATTTTTCCGATTCCTTTAAAATATGTAAAAGTATAAATACCTAAAGCAGTTCCTATTGAACCACCAATTACAATCATAAAGCCCATTTTGTAATCCAAGGTATTTTTTAACCAATGAGTAGTAGATCCTGATACTGATGTTGCTAAAATATTATTTGCTTCATTAGCAACTGCATAAGCAGGAGGAACACCCATAAAAATTAAGAATGGAGTCATTAAAAAACCGCCACCAACACCAAACAAACCTGATAAAACTCCAACTATTGCGCTTAATAAAAGTATTTCAACTGGATTAATAAAAACTTCTGCTATTGGTAAAAAAACATCCATCTTAAAAAACTTTAGGTATAACTTAGTTAAAAGTTATAAAAGTTCCAAATAAGATCACTCCCCAGCAGGCTGCTATTGCTGAAAAAATTCCTGTTTTAATAAAAGTTGTCTTCTTTTCAGCGATTTTTTGAGGAATTTTTATATTTGGAAGGTCCATCTATATTTCTCAATACACCCAGTTGAAAAATTGTCAAACTATAATTGAAAATATGTGAAATTTTTTTTAATAAATTGTTGCCCCAAAAACCTTTACTTGGCCATCCTCTAGCCCTAAAACTAATCTGCCTAAAAATTCTCCTGGAATTTTCTTATTAGTTTGTTTAATAAGAACTGTAATATAATCTCCTCTTCTTAGTGTACCGAAAGGCTTGTAAGTTTCCTCTAAATTGGTAATTAAGTCATTATTAGCCCATTGTTTACCAAGTTCTACTTCATTAGCACCAAAGAGCATTTGAGTTGAAAAATCCTTAGTAAAACCACCATAATCTTTCATGTTTGAGGATCTTACTAAATTTTCCCAAAATGGTTTCCCTAATTCAAAAATCTCCTCATCAGATTTAGCTAAAAGATCCATAATTTAAGTTTTTCAGAATTTGAATTTATTTAAGAGGCTTTCTTCTTCTCATTTTCATCTACGATATGATAGACGGGGATTTTTTCCATCGTAAATTTACCTGTTTTTGGATCTCTTCTTGAAACTGTTAAACAATGCCAGTTGTCATCATCAAGCTTCATATGATCCCCTCTATAATAATATCCTGGCCAACGAGTTTCTTCTCTGAACAAAGTGTGTTCAGTCACACATTGAGAGGTTAAAGCTCTATGTTTAAGTTCCCAAGCCCTCATTAACTGGTGATAGTCTTCAGCTCCTACTTTTTCTAAATCCTCCTCCAACCAAGCTAATAATTCTAAACCTCTTTTAAGCATATTTTCATTTGTCATATAATTAGTGGCTATTCCCCCAACATATTCATCCATTATCCTTTGAAGTCTTTGCAAGCCTTGAATTGGTGATATGTAACTTGGTGAAACAGTTCCACCAGTAATTTCATTTTGAGCTACAGTGTAAGTATCAAGTGGCTTGTAAACTTTAGCTTTAAAATCATCACATTGTTTATCTGTTACATTAATACCTTCTGCTTTTTGATCTTCAATATATTTTACTGCAGCCTTTGCAGCTAAACGACCTTCTGTAAAAGATCCTGATGAAAATTTATGTGCACTTCCACCAACTGTATCTCCAGCACCAAATAATCCATCAATAGTTAACATTCTGTTGTAGCCCCAGAAATATTCTGGTGGTGACAAATCTTCTGGTCCACTAACCCAGGCTCCTGAACATGTTGCATGTGATCCCATTACGTAAGGCTCTGAAGTAGTTAATTCGGGATTTGTATATTTTGGATCAATATTTTGAGATGCCCAAACTACTGCCTGCCCAACAGTCATTCCTAAAAAGTTTTCCCAACCTACAGTTTCTAAATGTGGATCTTGAAAAGCTTCAGTCGTGACCATTTGTATTGGTCCACCACCAGCCATTGTCTCTTGAATGAATGCATGATTTCTTAAACAAGTAGGGGTTGGATGATGATCAATATATTCTCCAACTAGTTCCTTAGTTTGGTCATACCATTTCTTTTCATAGTTCTCACCATTTGCATTTTGAGTATAAGTTTTTAAATGTAAAAAATATGCTCCCACTGGTCCATAACCATCCTTAAATCTGCATAAGACAATTCTGTTTTCCATTTGAGTCATTTTTGCACCAGCAGCAATAGGTAAAGCATAAGCTGAACCATTACTCCAAGGCGCGTACCAAGTTCTACCCATACCTTCGCCAACAGCTCTAGGTTTAAAAATATGTGATGCTCCACCTGCTGCAACTATTACTGTTTTTGCTCTAAACACATGAAAATCTCCTGTTCTCATATTAAAACCAACCGCACCACCTACTCTATTCTCTTTAGCTTCATCCATTAAAAGATGAGTAATCATTATTCTATTATAAATTTTATCAGCTGATTTTTTTGCAGCTTCTGCAACAATTGGTTTGTAGCTTTCACCATGAATCATGATTTGCCATTTACCTTCTCTTAAATATCTTCCAGTTTTTTCATTTTTCATCATTGGCAAACCCCATTCATCAAACATATGAACAGTGGAATCTACGTGACGAGCCATGTCATATCCTAAATCTTCTCTAACCATTCCCATTAAATCATTTCGAGCATATCTTACATGGTCTTCTGGTTGGTTTTCATCCCATTGCATTCCCATATAACAATTGATTGCATAAAGTCCTTGAGCAACAGCTCCACTTCGGTCAATGTTAGCTTTTTCAACACAAATAATTTTTAAATCTCTACCCCAGTGCCTTGCTTCAAAAGTAGCACCAGTTCCAGCCATTCCACCACCTACAACTAATACATCACAATCTTCAAAATGAGTTTTATGTTTGGCCATTAATAGTAAACACCTTTTTTAAAAGAGTCTTTTGGAACCGTCGGTAATTCTTTATTAGTATTTAAACCCTCTGGTTCACTATATAATTTTTGTGAATTAATTTCGCCTTGATTAGGGGTATCACCATCGGCAAGTTTAGGAATAAATTTTCCCCAAGGTTTTGTTGTAATTGGGGAAACAAAATTTTTTTCTGTTCCATTTCTAAATTTTATTTTCCAAGAAATTGTTCCTTTTTCTTCTTCTCTTCTAACTCTAACACTGTGACCCATTGGTGCGAAGTCTGCATATCCTCTTACATCTATTGCATGATTTGGACATGCTTTTACACATGAATAACATTCCCAGCAAAAATTAGGCTCAATATTTTTTGCACGTCTTATATTTTCATCTATGTGCATTATATCTGATGGACAAATATCTACACAATGACCACAGCCATCACATCTAGTCATGTATACAAAAGTTGACATAATTTTTTATTTTTTTCCTTTTTTTATTATCATATTAATAATGCTTTGGCTCTTCTCTTTTTATACCTAGGCCAAATTGCTCAGGTGCATCAGCTGGAGGAGGAAGATTATCTCTTGATCCATCTGCCTCAGCTAGATTTTTTTGAATTGCAGCTCCTGGTTTATAAAACATATGTGCAAACTTAGACCAATATACACCGCCAAACAGAATTAAATTAGAAGCAATAAATAAAGTTAAAAACAAATAAGATAAACTCATTTGACCATTAAACTGAGTATAAGACCATGCTAAACCAAAAGTTGAACACGCCAATAAAGCTAATACAAATAAATCTGCCTTAATAATTCTATACCAAGGATGAGCTTCAGCCGAAACATCAACTCTTAAAAAAAACCAAAACCAAAATCCACCAATACAAGTAAGGATGGCGCCAGTGTGCCATAGCACAGACCAGGTTACTGAGTTAGATTTATCAACACCTGTATAACAAAAAACTAAAACTGTAGATGATATCCAGAATAAAATTGTTCCATACATTCCAAGGACATGAGCCAGTCTTCTTTTTCCAAAACCAAGTTCAGAGGTTGTTCCAATATCAACTATAGCTGTCTTTGCAAGAATAGATGTTTTTTCCCCTATGCCTAATTCTTTAGTAGCAGATAATTTTGCTTTTTTTGCATTATTAAAAAAGTATGTAAGATTTTTATGATGGACCATTTGAATAATAGTTCCAGCTGCAATTAAGATAACCATTGCAATTATAAAGCCTTGCATAGCAATTGGTGCTATAATTTCAGCTAAAATAGAAAAAGGATTGGTATTTAACATATCCGCATTATGTTATTTTATTTTTATTTAATCTTAAAGATGTCTAATCTATAAAAAAAAATAGATCAATTATTAACTGTGACTTATTTTACTTAAATAATTGCCTATTTATCCCTCTTATAGTGTTGTTTATTAGGGATAACGGATCTTACTCCACCTTGAGGATTCTGCACATCTCCTTCTCTTCTTGGAATTAAATGGAAATGACAATGTAGAATCGATTGACCTGAAACTTTTCCAATATTTGTTCCTAAGTTGAAACCTTTTATTGTTTGGTCTTTAGTTAAAATTTCTTCTTTAACTGTTTTAATTAATTCATCGCATGCAATCAATTCGTCTTTAGTCAAATCAAAATAATCTTTAATATGTCTTTTAGGAATAATAAGACAATGATCTTTCGTAACAGGATAAGAGTCATAGCTTGCATAAGCTAAATTATTTTTGTGGGCAAATCCACTTTCATTAATATTACAAAACAAACATGGATTATTTGGATCCTTCATTTTTCTAAAATTTATATATTTTGCATCTTTTCACAGCAAATTGATAATACTTCGATAAAACTTTAAATTTATTAAGATTTTTTCTTTTCCAATTAATTTCTTTAATTGTTTTAACAGAGGTAACACCTTTTCCAGAGCCTATAAGTAGTATTTCATCATATTTATTGATATCTTTTAATAAAATATCTTTTTTTATTATTTTTTTTATTTTTCTTTTAAAAAATTTATAAGTATTTCCCTCGTAATAATCTTTCATGGG
>CACLGJ010000006.1 GCA_902606445.1 uncultured Pelagibacteraceae bacterium | reverse complement strand
CTATCATCAATTGGATTGTGATTAGTGATACTAGCTTGTTTGTATTGAGCAATGTGTGCATTAATTAAAATTATTTCACCATTTTTTTCCACTGCATATGAGTCTGCTATATTAATTTTTCCTTCCCTAACAGATTTTATTTCAGATCCTTTTAAAACAATTCCTGCTTCTATTAAATCTTCAAAGAAATAATTAAAACTTGCTTTTCTATTCAGGCAAATGATTTTCAAACCAGGATTGGTTTTTTTTTTCATTAAACTAGCTTGGCAGCTTTCAATGCTTTTTTAACTATATCTTTAGTTGCATCAGTTACTTTTACTAATGGCAATCTAACTGTATCATCACATAAATCTAACAACTTAGCTGCATATTTTACAGGACTAGGGTTGCTTTCAACAAACATTGCTTCATGCAATGGGTGCAAAATTTTATTAAGTCTTTCAGCTTCTTCAGGATTTACAGAAGCATTTTTAGGATTTGAGGTTTTTTGAAATTCTGCACAAAGTTTAGGAGCAATATTTGCTGTAACACTTATAGCTCCTTCACCACCTTTTTTATTAAACTCTAATGCATTGTCATCATTACCTGTTAGTTGTAAAAAATCTTTTCCTAATTTTTTTAATGTTATATCGACTCTATGCAAATCTCCTGTTGCATCCTTTACACCAATAATATTCTTTAACTCGTATAATCTAGCCATTGTTTCAACAGACATATCTATTACTGATCTCCCAGGAATATTATAAATTATAATTGGAATTCCACATTTGTCATTAATAGCTTTGTAATGCTGATATAAGCCCTCTTGTGTAGGTTTATTGTAATATGGAGTAACAACTAAAGCTCCATTTGCACCTATTTTTTCCGCATGTTTAGTTAAAGAAATTGCCTCTTCAGTTGAATTTGAACCTGTTCCAGCAAATACAGGCAACTTTCCATTGCTTTCTTTAACACATAATTCTATTACCCTCTCATGTTCGCTATGACTTAAGGTTGGAGATTCACCAGTTGTTCCAGCTGGAACTAATCCATTTGTACCATTATCAATATGAAAATGAATTAACTTGATATATGTTTCATCATCAAGTTTATCATTTTTAAAAGGTGTAATTAATGCAACATTTGATCCTTTAAACATAAGATCTTATAACATAAATTGTCGATTCACATACTAAAGAATATGCAAAAAAAAATACTATTAATTACTCTAACTTTATTTGTGGGTTTTTATCATTTAACTTTTGCGTCTGAAAATTTAAAAATTGTACCACTTAAAAAGCCATTATTATCAGATAGCGAACTTAAAAAAAAAGTTTTAGTTAATATCTTAAAACCTCTGCCTAAACCAAAAAAAATAGAAAAAAAGATTGTTAATAATGAAATTATTGAAAAAGAGACAAAAAAACCAAAATATTTAATACCTAAGAAAAAACCATTAATTGCAGGTAAAGAAAACAAATTAAGGAAAATTAAATCAAAATATTATAGCAAAAAAGATTTTGCCATAGCAAAAAAGGCTGTCACAGAAATGAAAAAAGCAAATTGGAGTGTGGCCATTAATACTGCAAAAAAAGCAAAAGATAAATCAATCTACAATTTCATACAATGGAGACATCTTCTTACTAAGGGAAATAAAGGATCTTTTTATGATTATTTGAATTTTATTAATGTAAATAAAGACTACCCTAGAATTGGGAGAATAAAATATTTATCAGAACATAAAATATCAAATGAAAAAATTTCGCCAGGTAAAATTATTAATTGGTTTCAGGACAATCAGCCTTTAAGTGGTTATGGTAAAATGATATTGGGTGAAAGCTATGTACTATCAGGTCAAGTTGAAAAAGGAAGAAAACTTATTAAAGATGGCTGGATAACTGCTGAACTAAGTAAAGCTGATCTAAGATTTTTTAGAAAGAAATTTAAAAAATACCTTAATGCTGATGATTATATAAAAAGAGCAGATTATTTGGCTTGGGAAAATAAATATTGGGATTTAAAAAGAATGTTACGTTATCTTCCAAAAGATTATGAACTTCTTTACAATGCTAGGCAATTACTAATGAGTAAATCTTATGGAGTTGATCAAGCGATTAAAAATGTTCCTCAACGTTTTAAAAATGATGCAGGTTTAAATTATGATCGTTTAAAATGGAGAAGGAAAAGAGGACGTGTTGATGATTCTGCTGAAATTTTATTAAAGATAAAAAATACTAAAGATTACTTGGTTAGACCAGACAAGTGGTGGATCGAGAGAGAAATAATTTCAAGATCTTTAATTTATAAAAAAAAATATGAGCTTGCATATAGAATTTCAAGTAATCATGGTATGACTGAAGGCGCAGATTATGCAGCAGCAGAATGGATGAGTGGTTGGATTGCTTTAAGTTTTTTAAACGATCCATTGCTTTCTAAAGAACATTTTCAAAATTTTTATAACAATGTTAGTTATCCCATAAGCACTTCTCGAGGTGCGTACTGGCTTGCAAAATCTTATAAATCACTTGGTGAAAAAGAAAATTCAATGAAATGGTTTGGTGAGGCTTCTAAATACTTAACAACATATTATGGGCAACTTGCTTTTTTAGAGTTAAATCCAAGTGAAAATTTTGAACTTCCTAAAGATGCAAAAGTTGATACTAAATACAGAGATATTTTTTATTCTAAAGAATTAGTAAAATTAGTTTATCTTTTAGATGAACTTAATGAAGACAAATATACTAAATTTATCTTAAGGCATTTGGCAAATGATGATATAGAAAAAGGAAGTGAAATTCTTGCATCAGAACTTTCTACAAATATAGAAAGATTTGATTTCGCAATACAGATTGCAAAAATTGCCTCTTATGAAAAAAGATTTCATAACAAATATAACTATCCAATAATAAGCACACCTAAATATATAAATGGAAGAAAAATTCCCGAAAGTGCGTTTATCTTATCGATAATAAGACAGGAAAGTGAATTTGATCTAAGTGCAAATAGTCATGCAGGTGCTAAAGGATTAATGCAATTAATGCCATATACTGCCAAGTTGGTCGCAAAACAAGCAAAATTACCATACGTGAAATCTAAACTTACAACAGATCCTGAATACAATATTAATTTAGGATCACATTATATTGCAGGTTTAATATTAAATTATGATGGAGCTTACCCGTATGCTGTTGCTGCATATAATGCAGGACCCAACAGAGTTAAATATTGGAAGAAAATAAATAAAGATCCTCAAAAAAAACAAATCGATTATGTTAATTGGGTTGAGCTAATCAAATTTAGAGAAACAAGAAATTACGTTCAAAGAGTTTTAGAAAATTACAATGTTTATAGATATATATTGGAACAAAGGCCTATTAAAATGAGGGATTTTTTCAAAAATGAGCCTTTATATTAAAGTGGCGGAAGAGGAGGGATTCGAACCCTCGGTACAAGTTTCCTCGCACGGTCATTTAGCAAACGACTGGTTTCAGCCTCTCACCCACTCTTCCATATTTTAACACATTTGATTGTATTGAATATTGAATATTTATAAAGTAATTATTCAGAATTCTATGAAAAAAAAATACTCAATATTTTCACTTATAAGAAATGCTTTTTCGTATCATGAAAATTGGGAGAAAGCATGGAAAGATCCTACTCCAAAAAAAGAATATGATGCCGTTATAGTTGGTGGTGGTGGTCACGGTTTAGCTACTGCGTATTATTTAGCTAAAAAACATGACATGAAAAATATTGCTGTTGTCGAAAAAGGATGGATTGGTGGTGGTAATACTGGAAGAAACACCACAATTATAAGATCAAATTATTTATGGGATGCAAGCGCAGGTCTCTATGACCATGCTTTAAAAATTTGGGAAGGTTTATCACAAGAATTAAATTATAATGTTATGTTTAGTCAAAGAGGTGTAATGAATTTGGCTCATAACCTCCAAGATGTTAGAGATTTAAAAAGAAGAACTCATGCTAACAGATTAAACGGTATCGATGCTGTTTATCTTAATTCAGAAGAAGTTAAAAAATTTTGCCCTATTATAAATACGTCTCCTGATATTAGATACCCTGTTTTAGGTGGTACTTTACAAAGAAGAGCTGGCACAGCTAGACACGATGCTGTAGCGTGGGGTTATGCAAGAGGTGCTGATGAAATGGGTGTTGATATTATCCAAAACTGTGAAGTTAAAGGCATCAAAAGAAATGGTGATGTTGTTGAAGGTTTAGAAACAACAAAAGGTTTTATTAAAACAAAAAAAATTGGTGTGGTTGCTGCTGGACATTCAAGTGTTATTGCAGAGATGGCAGGCCTAAAACTTCCATTAGAAAGTAAACCTTTGCAAGCTTTGGTTTCTGAACCTGTAAAACCAATTATTGATACAGTTGTTATGTCTAACGCTGTTCATGCCTATGTTAGTCAATCTGACAAAGGAGAGCTTGTAATCGGTGCTGGAACAGATGATTATGTATCTTATTCTCAAAAAGGAAGTCATGATATTGTTGAAGGAACTTTAAATGCGATTTTAGAACTATATCCAATATTTAGTCGAATGAGAATGTTAAGACAATGGGGAGGAATTGTTGATATTTGTCCAGATGCTAGTCCAATCGTAAGCAAAACATCTGTTAAAGGTTTATATTTTAACTGTGGTTGGGGTACTGGAGGATTTAAAGCAACACCTGGATCGGGTGATTTATTTGCACATACAATTGCTAATGATGAACCTCACAAACTTAATACTGCTTTTAACATAAATAGATTTGTTAGCGGTGATCTTGTGGACGAACACGGTGCAGCAGCTGTAGCACACTAATGTTCATAATTAATTGTCCATATTGTGGAGAAAGAGAACAAAGTGAATTTAAAGCTGGTGGTGAAGCACATATAGTAAGACCTAAACAGCCTACTGAACTTAGTGATGATGAGTGGGCAGAATATCTTTTTATGAGAAAAAATATTAAAGGAATACAGTTTGAAAGGTGGAACCATACTCATGGATGTAGAAAATGGTTTAATATGGTTCGTGATACTTCAAATGATGAAATAAAAGCAGTTTATAAAATGGGCGAAAAACCACCTGTAGATTAATTAATGACAAAAAATTTAAGATTAAAAACGGGAAAAGCAATCGATGAAACTTATAGAATCTCATTTAAATTTAATGGATCAACTTATTATGGGTTTAAAGGTGATACATTAGCCTCTGCTCTTTTAGCAAATGATATTCATTTAATTGGAAGAAGTTTTAAATACCATAGACCAAGAGGTATTATGACTGCTGGCTCAGAGGAACCAAATGCTATTGTCCAACTACATAATGATTCATCTAGAACAGAACCAAATGTGAGAGCGACTGAAATTGAAATATATGAAGGTTTAGAAGCTTCAAGTCAAAATTGCTGGCCAAGTGTAAACTTTGATATTGGTGGAATTAACAATCTTTTATCACCCCTACTGCCTGCAGGATTTTATTATAAAACTTTTATGTGGCCTGCAAGTTTTTGGGAGAAATATGAATATTTCATAAGAAGATCTGCAGGTTTAGGTAAATCACCAACTAAACCAGATCCAGATATTTACGAGCATAAATATATTCATTGTGATGTTTTAATAATTGGAGCTGGTATTTCAGGAATCATGGCTGCTAAAATAGCTGCTAAAAATGGTTTAAAGACGCTTTTAGTAGAAGAAAAACCAAATCTTGGAGGTTCAACTATATATCAAAATTCAGATCATTTTAAAATTAATAACCAGAATTCAGGTTCTTGGTTAGAAAAAGAAATCAATGAAATAAAAAAGTTAAAAAATTTAGAGATTAAAACAAGGACAAGTGTTGCTGCTTTTCATGGTTATAACTTTTTATTAGCCCGTGAAAATTTGACTGATCATTTACCTATGAATCAAAGAAATGATAAAACAAGACATAAACTACTTAAAATAAGAGCGAAAAAGGTAATCACGGCTACGGGATCAATAGAAAGACCTATGATTTTTGATAATAATGATCGTCCAGGAATTTTACTTTCTTCAGCAATTAAAAAATTTGCTGATTATTTTGGAGTGGCTTGTGGTGAAAAAAATATCCTTTTTACTAATAACGACAGTGCATATGAAACTGCTATTAGTCTTATTCAAAAAGGAATTAATATTGAAGCAATAATTGATAATAGAGAGGAAGTGAATTCTAAACTGATTTACGAAGTAGAAAAAAATAATATTAAAATATTTAAAGGTTATACTGTAGCAAATACTTTTGGGTATAAGAGAATTAATAAAATTTCTATTATGCAACTTTCTAAAGATGGACAAAAAGTTGTGGGTCCTAAAATAATTTTATCTTGTGATTGTTTAGGTGTATCTGGTGGATGGACACCTGCTGTTCATTTATTTACGCAATCTGGAGGAAAATTAAAATTTAGAGAAGATGATCAAGTGTTTTTACCGAATATTTATCCATCAGACCAGTTGAGTATTGGGGCATGTAATGGTGATTTTACTTTAGATGAAATTTTAAGAAATACTCCAAAATCTTTAATTAAATATTTAAAAATAAAAAATACAGATTATGATAACTTAGAAGTTTCATCCTCAACTAACAAATCAAAAAGAAACATTTGGTTATTACCATCAGATAAAATTTTAGGTAAAACAAAATCTTTTGTAGATTATCAAAACGACGCAACTGCTAAAGATATTAAATTAGCTTTAAGAGAAGGTTTTAGATCAATCGAACACGTTAAAAGGTATACAACCACAGGGATGGGTACTGATCAAGGTAAACTAGGAAATATGCATGCTCTTGGAATTGTTTCTGAAACAGCCGGAGCTAAAATGGGCGAACTAGGTACTACAACTTTTAGACCACCCTACACTCCTTTAACATTTGGAACTATAGTTGGAAGAAATGTTGGAGAATATTTCGATATATTTAGAAAAACTCCAATCCATGATTGGCATATAGATCATAAGGCAGAGTTCGAAAATGTAGGTCAATGGAAAAGAGCTTGGTATTATCCAAAAGAAAATGAAAATATGCACGACGCTGTTCAAAGAGAAAGTAAAGCAGCAAGGGAAGGTGCTGGAATTTTAGATGCATCTACTCTCGGTAAAATTGATATTCAAGGAACCGATGCTTCTGAATTTTTAAATCGTATTTACACAAATGCTTGGTCGAAACTTGCAGTTGGTAAATGTCGTTACGGTTTAATGCTCAATGAAGATGGTATGGTCTATGATGATGGTGTTACTACTCGATTAGATGAAAATCATTATATAATGACAACAACAACAGGTGGGGCAGCTAATGTAATGGGTAAATTAGAAGATTACCTGCAAACAGAATGGCCTGAATTAGATGTTTATTTAACATCGGTAACAGATCATTTTGCAACAGTAAGTGTATGTGGTCCTAATAGTAAAAAGATTGTATCTCAAGTTATTCCAGATTTAGATTTATCAGATGAGAATTTTCCACACATGTCATTTAAGAATGCAAAAATTGGTAATATTAATTGTAGAGTTATGAGAATTAGTTTTACTGGAGAACATAGTTATGAAATTAACATTCAAGCTAATTATGGTAAATCAGTTTGGGAAAAATGTATGGAAGCAGGAAAAGATTATAATATTACACCGTACGGTACTGAAACAATGCATTTACTCAGAGCTGAGAAAGGTTTCATAATTGTTGGCCAAGATACTGATGCTACAATGACTCCTATTGATTTACAGATGGATTGGATTGTAAGCAAAAAGAAATATGATTTTATTGGAAAAAGATCTCTATATAGATCTGACACTATTAAAGAAAATAGAAAACAGCTTGTTGGATTATTAACTGACGATCCTAATGAAGTATTAGAAGAAGGAGCACAAATAGTAGCTGATATAAATAAATCACCTATCGAAATGTTAGGTCATGTTACATCAAGTTATTACAGCCCCAACCTTAAAAAGTCTATAGCATTGGGTGTTGTTAGGGGTGGAAAAAATATGATGGGACAAAAATTAATAATACCGATGGAAAAAAAGAATATAAATGTAATTGTAGCTGATCCAGTTTTTTTAGATAAGGAGAATAAAAGATTAAATGCTTAATTATAATCAAGCTTTACCTGAAAAAAAATCTTTTCAAGATCTCCAAATAGAAGAAATAAAACCTATTATGAAATTAATTATAAGAGGAAAAAAAAGAGAATTTATTTCAGCTTTCGGCAAAGCTTTAAACATTCTTTTACCCACTGAATCTAATACTTCTACTCAAAGTGATAAATTAACAGCTCTATGGTTAAGTCCAGATGAATGGATGCTTTTTTCAAATAAACCAATTGATGAAAATACAAATGATTACGATACTGAGAAACTTTTAAATAATAAAATTTCAAAAATTAATCTTGGTGCAATTACAGATGTTTCAGATCAATTTGTAATGATTAATCTGAAAGGGAATAAGATTTATGAATTATTTCAAACTGGATCCCCTTTCAATTTTAATAATTTTCAAAATAAAAAAGGTGCAGTTATTCAGACAATTCTGGCCAAAATTGGCATAATTGTTCATAATCAAGATAAGAATATAGTAAATTTATTTGTAAGACGTTCTTTTTCGCAACATTTATTTTCGTGGATGAACGACGCTGCGTCAAGATTATAGTCACAATTCATTATTAAATCAGTTACTTTAAATTATGAAAAAAATATTTTTAATAGCATTATTTGCTCTTTTACCCTTTTCTTTGAACGCAGAATCAAATTTAGACAAAATAATGTCAGCAGGAATTTTAAAAGTTGGCACAACTGGAGACTGGGATCCAATGACAATGAAAGATCCGGCGACTAACAAGTATAAAGGATTTGATATTGATGTAATGAATGAACTTGCTAAAGACATGGGAGTAAAAATTGAATTTGTCCCTGCAGAATGGAAAACTATTGTTTCGGGCATCACGTCAGCAAGATATGATATTTCAACAAGTGTAACAAAAACCCCAAAAAGAGCAGAAGTAGCAGGATTTACAGATACTTATTATAAATATGGAACTGTTCCACTAGTTCTAAAAAAGAATTTAAAAAAATTTTCAACTTGGGATTCGCTTAACAATTCAAATGTAACAATAGCAACCACTCTAGGTACATCTCAAGAGGAGAAGGCAAAAGAATTTTTTCCTAAATCTAAATTAAATTCAGTTGAAGCTCCTGCCAGAGACTTTCAAGAAGTTTTAGCTGGTAGAGCAGATGGTAATATTACGAGTTCAACGGAGGCAAATAAATTAGTAATCAAATATCCTCAACTAGCTATTGTTCCTGATGGAGAAAAAAATCCAGCTTTTTTAGCTATGATGGTTCCAAAAGGTGATGACAAATGGAACAGTTATATTAATGACTGGATACAAAAGAAAAAATCATCAGGTTTCTTCACTAAGTTATTAGCAAAATATAATCTAAAGAGCTTATAATCAGTTAGTAATTAATTTTTAATTCTTTATAAATCAGAGGGTGAGAAATTTATTTTTTCTACTTCTTATTCTGTCACTAACCTCTTGTGGGAAAAACGATTTAAATTGGTTAATTTTATCTCCAAATAATATTGAAGGTTTAACCAATCTTAAATTTTTATTATCTGGTCTAACAACTACAGTTTATATTTCAGTTATTTCAATATTAATTTCAATGATTATTGGTTTTATTGTAGCTGTTCCATCTTTGGCAAAAAGTAAATATCTGACTTATCTTAATATTGGATATGTTGAAATTGTCAGAGCAGTACCTCTCCTTGTTTTAATTTTATGGATTTATTATGGTTTACCAATAATGACAGGAATAAGTTTTAGTCCATTTGTATCCGGTATTATTGCTTTATCAATAAGTGAGAGTGCATTTCAGGCTGAAATTTTTAGAGCTGGAATAAATTCAATTAAAAAATCTCAATGGGAGGCTGGTAGTTCATTAGGACTAAGTTTTTTTAGGAAATTACGTTTAGTAATTCTTCCCCAGGCAATCAAAAATATCTTACCTGCTATTGGCAATCAATTTGTTTATGTTTTAAAAATGTCCTCTCTTGTATCTATAATTGGTATAGGGGACTTAACTAGGAAAGCAAACGAACTAGTTGTTACAACTTATAGACCGCTAGAAATTTACACATTTTTAATTCTTGAATACTTAGTTTTAATATTAATTGTGTCTTATCTTGTAAGAAAGTTAGAAAAAAAATTAAATAAAGATTAATTTTTCCTTCTATAATCCCAAGGAAATTCAAAATTCATAGACCACATCCCCAGACTATTAATTCTTGCGTAATCTTCATCTTTAATGAATTTTTTAGAATATTTTCTATAAGCAAATGCATAACCTTTTTTAACTAGATAGCTAGATAAACTAAGATTATTTACAAAACATTCTGCAAGAGTTCTTTTATATTGGTCTTTACCTTCTTCTATACAATTCACTTTTTGATCAGCAATCTTATCAATTAATAATTTTTTAGCTTTTATCCCACAATAAATGATTTTATCATTTTGCTTACAAGTTTGTTTAAGTTCAGGAGTATCAATTCCAGAAAATCTTATTTTCTTACCGTTTAAATGAATAGTGTCGCCATCAATTATCTTGATTTCGTATGATTTGACATCATTATAAGTTAAGAAAAAAAATATTAGACAGATGCTAATAACTAAAAAGAGTTTTATTTTGTTTAAAAACATTATTTAAAAAGTATCCAATAAATATTAAAAGTGCAATTCCCATTACCCAATTAGTAACCATTATAGTATAAAAAATATCCGCGTAGTCCCCTCCTCTAATATTTATTACATACCATAAGCTTAAAAAAGGAAATGCAGTCAGTCTTAATATACTTAAATAAAGACTGTAAAGAGGTTTTTTAACTGCTTGAAATACAGCAGTGGTAATAAAAAATGCTGGGTATATGGGTCCTATTAAGGCTGCTACTTTTAAATAGATAGCGCCGTGTTTTATAGCCTCTTGATTGTCCGTAAATAAGGTTACAAAAAACTCTGCACCAAAAAATAATATTATACCAGCAACTATCATAAAAGAGCATCCAAAAAATAAAGCTTTTGTGTATAATTCTCTTATTCTATCAAAAGCTTTGGCTCCAAAGTTTTGCCCACCAATTGAAAGAACTGCTGTATTTAAACCAATGACTGGTAATAAAAAAACCTGCTCAACTCTTAACGCAGCACCATACCCTGCTGTTGCTAGATCACCAAATTGTCCAATAAAATATAAAATATTGAAAATTCCAACACCGATAAACAGCATACTAAACATTATTGGCACTGCTTGATTTACCAATGTTTTTAGAAACTCAAATTTTGGAATAAAACACTCAATCTTTAGATATTTTCGTATTTTACAGTTATTTACTTTATAAGCTAAATAGATTGTTCCAATTGATTGAGAAATAACGGTGGCAATTGCAAGACCTGCTATACCAAAACCTGGAATAAAACCATAACCCCAAATAAATAATGGATTTAGAAAAATATTTAAGAAAAAACTAAATATTAAAACGTTTCTATAGCTTTTTGTATCACCTTGAGCATTTAAAGTACCATTTAAAGAAATTTGAATCAGTACAATAAAAGTTCCATAAAATATAATATCTAAATATTCTCTAGTTAATGCTATGCCATTTGCATCCGATCCCATAACACCTAAAAGAAAGTTTGAAACATTCAAACCAAACAATGTAACTATTACAGAGACAGCTAAAGCGAAAATCAAGGACTGAGCAATATATAAAGAGGCAGTTTTTTCTTTTTTTTCTCCTATAGAATTACCTATTAAAGCATTAGTAGCCGCTCCAATACCAACACCAACAGCAATTATAGTAAAATAGATTGGAAATGATTTTGCTATTGCACCTATAGCTTCAGCTGAAATCTTACCAGCAAACCAAGTGTCTACTAGATTATAAAAAGTTTGAAACAATGACCCTACACTTGCTGGTATAGTTACTTTTCTTAGTAGTGACCAAATAGGATCTTTAGTTAACTTGATGGATTTAGACAAAGTTATCCTTATATAAATTCTTTTTGAAAAATGTGTTTTTTTCCAGATTGTTTGGCTTTGTATATCTGACTTTGTCTCATTCTAAAACGAGATTTTTGAGCTTTTGATAATTTATCATAACATTTAGGACAAGAAACACCTTCCTCATACTTTTTAGATGTTTTTTCTTTTTGGGAAATGGGCATTCTACATCCACTACAGACAGAGTATGTGCCCAGCTTTAAACCATGTTTGAGACTGATTCTGTTATCAAAAACGAAACATTCTCCTTTCCATAGGCTATCTTTTCTCTTAATTTTATTTAGATAATTTAGAATACCACCATTTAGTTGATATATATTTTTAAAACCCTTTTTCTTCAAATATATTGAAGTTTTTTCGCAACGTATTCCACCAGTACAAAACATTGCTACAGGTTTATTCTTTTTTAGTTTGTTTAAGTATTTAGGAAAATCTCTAAAATTATCTACATTTGGATTTATTGATCTTTTAAATGTGCCAACTTTGTACTCAAAAGATTTTCTAGTATCAATTATATAAGTATTTTTATCCTTAATCAGTTTGTTCCATTCATTAGGATTTAAATGTCTATTAATATTTCTTTCTTTAGAATTCAAAGTCAAATTCATTGGAACAGTTTCTTTTTTGATTTTTATTTTAGGTTTATGGAATGGCTGAAATTTAGATTTTGAGATATTATAATTGTCAAAAAGTTTGATTGAAAATAAAGATTTAAGTTTTTCAATTGCTTTTTCAATATCTTTAGCATAACCAGATATGGTTCCATTTAATCCTTCTTTAGCAATAATTACAGTACCTTTTATATTATTTTTTATAAGGAATTTTTGTAAGAGATTTTTATTTTTTTTTAAAGATTTTATCTTAATAAATTTATAAAAACCAAAAACCTTAAACATCATAAAACTCTACAGACAGTCATTCCATCACCTAATGGAATAATAATTTGTTCTACCCTTTTGTCATTTGATACAAATTCATTAAATTCTCTAATATTTAAAGTGAATTTATCATTTATTTTTTCATCAGCTACTTCCCCATGCCATAGAACATTGTCAATTATGATTAGTCCACCTTGATTAATTAATCCTAAAGATTTTTCATAATACTGTTTATAATTCATTTTATCAGCATCAATAAAAATCATATCAAATTTTTTATTCTTCAACTCTTCTAAAGTTTCAAGAGCAGGTTTAATTATTGTTTCAATCTTATGTTCCTGTCTCGCCTTTTTAAAAAAACTTAATGCTATTTTATTAGTTTCGTCATTTTTATCTAATGCAATTAATTTACCATCTTCTGGTAAAGCGAGAGAGATAGAAAGTGCACTTAGTCCTGTAAAGGTTCCAATTTCAAGAACATTTTTAATATTTGAAATTTTGATTATTAAATGAAGAAAATGACATTGAGTAGGATCAACCTGCATTCTTTTAATGTCCCCTATGGTTTTATTATAATCAATTATTTCTTGTTGAATTGAATTAAGCTTTAATCCAAAATTATTAATATAATTTTGTAATTTTTCAGTGATATCAAGGTTTGCACCCATTGAATTAAAGCTTTTTCTTTAATATCTCATTTATTAATTGAGGATTCGCCTTACCACCAGAAGCTTTCATTGCTTGACCAACAAAAAATCCAAATAATTTTTCTTTACCTTGTTTATATTCAACTGCCTTTTCTCTATTATCATTTATTATTTTATCTATTAGAGCCTCAAGTGCTTTGGGATCACTCTGTTGTTTTAATCCTTTTTCCTCGACAATTTTTTGAGGATCTTTGTTTCCATCCATCATTAACTCAAATACTGTTTTGGCAATTTTTCCTGAAATTGTTCCATTTTTAATTAAATTAATCAGTATTGCTAAATTCTTAGCACTTATTGGGCTTTGAGAAATTTCTATATTTCGGCTATTTAAAACGGCGAATAACTCACCAGTAATCCAATTAACTGCTAGTTTTATATCTTTATTTTTGCCCATCTTAGCAACAACTTCTTCAAAGTATTTTGCTGTATCGATATCTGAAACTAGTATATTTGCTTCGTAAGGTGATAGTTTAAATTCATCAATAAATCTTTTCTTTTTATCATCTGGTAACTCAGGAATGTCAGACTTAAGTTTGTTAATAAATTCATCAGAAACTTCTAAAGGTAGCAAATCTGGATCTGGAAAGTATCTATAATCATGTGCATCTTCTTTTGATCTCATAGATCTTGTCTCATTTTTTTTAGTATCAAATAATCTAGTTTCTTGGTCTATTGAATTACCTTCCTCTATTAAATCAACTTGTCGATTAGCTTCATATTCAATAGCCATTTGCATAAATTTTATTGAGTTAACATTTTTAATCTCACATCTTGTTCCAAGTTCTTTAGAGCCTTTTATTCTCACTGATACATTAACATCGGCTCTTAATGATCCTTCTTGCATATTACCATCACATGTTCCTAAATATCTCATAATTGATCTTAATTTCTTAATGTATGAACTAACTTCATCTGGAGATCTAAGATCTGGCTTACTTACAATTTCCATTAAAGCAACTCCTGATCTATTTAGATCAACAAATGTATTTTGAGGATCAAGATCATGAATACTTTTACCCGCATCTTGTTCTAAATGTAATCTTTCAATACCTACTTCCTTTTGTCCATCGGGCATGTCTAAAATAACCTTACCCTCACCTACTATTGGGTCTTTAAATTGAGAAATTTGATATCCTTGAGGTAAATCTGCATAAAAATAATTTTTTCTATCAAATACTGAACGTTTATTAATTTTTGCATTAAGGCCAATACCAGTTTTAATAGCTTGTTTTATACAAAATTCATTAATTACAGGTAACATTCCAGGGAATGCAGCATCAACTAAACTTACCTGAGTGTTTGGTTCAGCTCCAAATTTAGTAGCTGAGGTAGAAAATAATTTTGACTCTGATAATACTTGAGCATGGACCTCTAAACCAATCACGACCTCATATTGATTATCTTTTCGATTGATTAAATATTCTGAATTTTTTTTAATCACTTAATCCACCAATCAGTAATCTTGTTTTTGAAATTAATCTTCTGTTCCATTGCATATGCAATATTTAGTATATTTTGTTCATCAAAAGCTTTACCAATAATTTGTAAACCTAAAGGATAACCTTTAGCATCATGTCCTGCTGGAATCGATATCCCTGGTAATCCTGCCAAATTTACTGGAACTGTAAATATATCATTAAGATACATTGAAACTGGATCATTTGTTTTTTCACCTAATTTAAATGCTGAACTAGGGGTAGATGGAGTTAAAATTGCATCAACTTTTTTATATGCTTCATCAAAATCATTTTTAATAAGTTTTCTTACTTTTTGGGCTTTTAGATAATACGCATCATAATAACCAGATGATAAAACATAAGTTCCAATCATAATTCTTCTTTGAACTTCAGCACCAAATCCTTCAGATCTAGTTTTTTCATACATATCAATTAAGTTTTCACCTTTAGCTCTAAATCCATACTTCACACCATCATATCTTGCCAGATTTGAAGATGCTTCAGCAGGAGCAACAATATAATAAGTTGGTAAAGCATAACTAGTATGAGGGAGCGAAATGTCTATAGTTTCAGCACCACAATCTTTGACATACTGAATTCCTTTTTGCCAAAGATCTTCAATCTCTTTTGGCATCCCATCAACTCTATATTCTTTTGGTATCCCAATTTTTTTTCCTTTTATATTATTAGTAAGTTCCTTGCTGTATTGATTTCTTTTAAAATCTATTGAGGTAGAGTCTTTTGAATCATAGGTGCTAATTACTTCCTGCAACAAAGCACAATCTTTAACATTTTGTGCCATTGGTCCCGCTTGGTCTAAAGATGATGCGAAAGCAACGATTCCATAACGTGAACAACTTCCATATGTCGGTTTTAAACCTACAGTCCCTGTAAATGAAGCTGGTTGTCTAATTGATCCACCAGTATCCGTACCAATCGTAATGGGCGTTAATTGTCCAGACACTGCCGAAGCAGATCCACCAGACGAACCACCTGGAACCAAATCTTTATCGATAGGATTTTGAACATTGCCAAAAAAACTAGTTTCATTTGATGAACCCATTGCAAATTCATCACAATTTAATTTTCCTAAAAGTATTGCACCTTCTTTCCAAATATTTTCAGTTACTGTAGATTCATAAGTTGGTACAAAATTATTTAGAATTTTACTACCAGCAGTTGTTTTAATATCTTTCGTACAAAATAAATCTTTAACTGCCATTGGAATTCCAGGCAATTTTAAATCTAAATTAGGTTTTTGATCAAATTTTTTTGCTTTATCTAAAGCTGAAGTGAAGTCCTCAGTAATATATGCATTTAATTCTTTAGACTTTTCAGATCTTTCTATAAATGCTTTAGTTACATCCATTGAAGATAATTTTTTATTTTTTATATTTTCAACTAATTCTATTAAAGATTGTTTTGTTATATCTGACATTATTCAATAACCTTTGGTACAACAAAATAATCTTCATTATCTTGAGGAGAATTTTTAACAATTTGCTCTCTAATATTCTTACTTTTAACCTCGTCAGGTCTGAGTTTTAATGTTGTTTCAGCGATAGAAGTTAATGGCTCGACATTATCTGTTTTCAATTCATTAAGTTTTTCAATAAAATCAAAAATTGAATTTAAATCACCAGCTAATTTTTTAGCTCTTTTTTCATCAACTGAAATTCTTGATAATTTTGAGATATGTTTTATTGTTTTAAGATCTATACTCATATGCTATTTAAATATGTCGCAAACTACCACTTAAGTTTAAAATATACAATATGATCACCTTAGATGATTTTAAAAAAAAACACTTGGATAAGTGTAGATTGATAGGATTAGACCTTGGTTCTAAAAGAATTGGTGTATCTATTTGTGATGAAAAACAATTAATTGCTACCCCTTTAAAAACCATAAATAGAAATACTTTAAATGAATTAATTTCTGAGCTTAAAGTGATTATTGATGAGAATGATATCAAAGGAATCATAATTGGAAATCCTCTTAATATGGATGGTTCATCAGGTAGGTCTGCTCAATCTGTGAATGACACCTCTCAAAAAATTGAAGAAAACATCAATATTCCTATTTGTTTATGGGATGAAAGATTATCAACAGTAGGCGCTTTCAATTTATCTAGTCAACTTGATGTTAATGTAAGTAAAAGAGAAAAAAAAATAGATGAAAATGCTGCCGCATTTATATTGCAAGGTGCAATAGATTTTTTAAATAATTAATACTTGCTATTATAGAGGTTTATAGTTATAGAGTAGGTTTTAATGGCAATTAAAACCAATAAAGCTATTAAAATCTCCCAAAAACATTTGTTAGGTATCCAAGATTTATCAATCAATGATGTCAATTTAATATTAGATGAAGCACAATCTTTTATAAAACTTAACCAAAGTAAAAATAAAAAAATTGATACCCTTAGAGGTAAAACTCAAATAAATTTGTTTTTTGAACCCTCTACCAGAACTCAAAGTTCATTTGAATTAGCAGGAAAAAGATTAGGAGCAGATGTAATGTCAATGAATATGGCTAATTCAGCAATCAAAAAAGGTGAAACATTAATAGATACAGCTATGACTTTAAATGCAATGCATCCAGATATAATTGTTGTAAGACACCAGGACTCTGGTGCTAGTAACTTATTATCTCAAAAAGTTAATTGTGCAGTTTTAAATGCAGGTGACGGTAGAAGAGAACACCCTACTCAAGCACTATTGGATGCTTTAACAATTATTAATAGAAAGAAAAAAGTTGAAGGTCTTAAGATAGCAATTTGTGGTGATATTCTTCACTCAAGAGTTGCTAGATCAAATATATATTTACTTAATATGCTTGGAGCAGAAGTAAATATTATAGCTCCAACAAACTTAATGCCAAAAGAAATAGAAAATTTTGGTGTAAATACTTTTACCGATATGAACAAGGGTTTAAAAGATTGTGACATCGTGATGATGTTGAGATTACAAAATGAAAGAATGACTAGCTCATATCTTTCATCAAATAGAGAATATTATGAATATTATGGGTTAACTCCTGATAAATTGAAACATGCTAAGCCTGATGCTTTAATTATGCATCCAGGTCCAATGAATAGAGGTATTGAAATTGATACTATATTAGCAGATGACATTAATAAAAGTGTAATTAAAGAACAAGTAGAACTTGGAGTAGCAGTAAGGATGGCTTGTTTAAAGATGTTTTGTATATAAATGAAAAAACAATATTTTATAAACGCAAATATAATTGATCCCTATAACACAATTAATGAAGTTGGTGGTTTGATAATTGGGGAAGATGGTAAAATTGAAGCTGTTGGAAAAAAAGTTAACACAAATAATCTTCCTTCAAGAGAAAAACCAATTGATTTAAAAGGAAAATATATATTTCCAGGACTTGTTGATATGCGAGTTTTTGTAGGTGAACCAGGATACGAATATAAGGAAAATTTTAAAACACTAAGTAATGCTGCTTTATCAGGTGGTGTCACCTCTGTGGTAACAATGCCAAATACAGACCCAATTATTGATAATGTTTCAATTGTAGATTTTTTAAAAAGAAGAGGAAGAGATAAATCTAAAATTAATATTTTTCCTTGCGCTTCTCTTACAAAAAATATTGAGGGCACTAACATGACAGAATTTGGTTTATTGCAAAAAAAAGGAATAATTGCATTTACAGATGGTGTTAAAACAATACAAAACCCAAGACTAATGTCCAGAATAATGAATTCTGCTAAAGACCTGGGATGTTTAATAATGCAACATGCCGAAGATTTTGAACTGGCAAAAAATGGGATGATAAATTCAGGAATTATAGCCTCAAAATTAGGTTTATCTGGAATACCTGAAATAGCTGAAAGAATTTTAATTGAAAGAGATTTAACTTTATTAGAAAGAGTTAAATGTAGATACCATATATCTCAATTATCTTCTCAAAAATCTATTGATGTCATTAAACTAAGAAAAGAAGTGGTTAAATTTACCTCTGGAGTTTCTATTAATAACCTTTCATTAAATGAAAATGATATTGGTGACTTTAGAACTTTTTTAAAATTATCTCCTCCTTTGAGAAGAGAGGAAGATCGTGAAGCTTTGGTTCAAGGATTAAAAGATGAATTAATTGATGTTATCGTTTCAGATCATAAACCAGAAGATGAAGAATCGAAAAGATTAACCTTTTCTCAAGCTGCAACTGGAGCTTCAGGAATAGAAACACTTCTTTCTCTAAGTTTAGAACTCTATCATAATGGATCACTTAAATTAGAAACTATAATAAAAGCACTAACATCTAATCCAGCAAAAATACTTAAAATCAATAAGGGTAATCTTTCTATTGGAAATGATGCTGACTTGTGTATTGTTGATATAGATAAACCGTGGATTGTAAAAAAAGAAAAATTAGTTTCAAAATCCAAAAACACCTCTATAGAAGACAAAAAACTTCAAGGTAAAGTAACTAATACCTTTGTAAAAGGTAAGGAATTATTTAAAATATAAAAATGGAATTCTTAATTGTAGGTATAGCATCATACCTAATGGGATCTATTCCATTTGGTTTAATCTTAACAAAAATTTTTTTAAAAAAAGATATTAGAGATATAGGTTCAGGTAATATTGGAGCTACAAATGTCTTAAGAACTGGAAATAAATTTATTGGATATTTAACCTTATTACTAGATATAACTAAAGCTATAATACCTGTAATTTATGTTAAAATTAATTTTCCCGAATTAATATACATTGCTTCTTTATGTGCTTTTTTAGGACATGTATTTCCAATATGGCTAAAATTTAAAGGTGGTAAAGGAGTTGCTACTTACGTTGGAATATTATTTTCAATAAACATTTTGTTAGGTATTGTTTTTATATCATTTTGGATAATTACCTTTTTATTATCTAAGTACTCATCACTTTCATCGATAATTGCCTCACTATCAGTGCCTATTTATCTTTTAATAATGAGCAATATAGATAGTGTCATTTTTTTTACAATTATGTTTGTCTTGGTTTTTTTCACACATAGAGAAAATATCAAAAGACTGAAAAATAAAGAAGAAAGTAAGTCTCAAATTTATTAATTTGACTATCAGACCCTTTTAAGTAGTTTGTTAAATTATGAATTTGGTCATAGTTGAAAGTCCTGCTAAAGCTAAAACAATAAATAAATATTTAGGAAATAACTATACTGTCTTAGCTAGTTATGGTCATATTAGAGATTTACCATCTAAAAATGGTTCGGTAGATCCTGAACAAAATTTTAAGATGGAATGGGAAGTTGATAGTTTTTCAAAAAAGTATCTAAAAGAAATTACTGATGCAGCAAAAGAGTCTACAAAAATAATTCTTGCAACTGACCCTGATCGTGAAGGAGAAGCTATAGCATGGCATGTGAAAGAGTATTTAAGTGAAAAAAAACTTTTAAAAGATAAAGAAATTGAGCGTGTAGTTTTCAATGAAATTACAAAAAAAGCAGTCACTCATGGCATACAAAATCCAAGACAAATTGAACCACTTTTAGTTGATGCATATATGGCTCGGAGAGCGCTTGATTATCTTGTGGGTTTTAATATTTCTCCAATATTATGGACAAAGCTACCTGGCTCAAAATCTGCAGGAAGAGTTCAATCAGTTGCTCTAAAACTAATTACCGAACGAGAACATGAGATAGAATTATTTAATCCTGAGGAATTTTGGACATTAAGTATAAAATTTCAAGATAATAATAAAAATAATATAACAGCAAGTATGTTTCAGTTTAATGGAGAAAAAATTGAAAAATTTTCTTTTAAAAACAAAAAAGATGTCGAAAAAGCAATGTTGGAAATTAAGAATAAAAAATTTAATATAACCGATATTTCTTCCAAAATTGTTAGTAGAAATCCATCTGGACCTTTCACTACTTCAACTCTTCAACAAACAGCATCTAGTAGACTAGGTTTTGGTGCTTCGAGAACAATGCAAATTGCTCAAAAACTTTATCAGGGTATCGAAATTGATGGTGACACAGTTGGTTTGATTACTTATATGAGAACTGATGGTACAAACTTATCTGCCGACGCTATTTCTGATTTTAGAAATTTTATAAAAAAAAAATATGGAAATGAATATTTACCAAAACATCCAAATAATTATTCAGGAAAAAAAGCAAAAAATGCTCAAGAAGCTCACGAAGCAATAAGACCTACAGATATTCATAGATCGCCAGAGACAGTTAAAAAATTCCTAAGTTCTGATCAACAAAAATTGTATAATTTGATATGGTCTAGAGCTTTATCTTCACAAATGGAAACTGCTAAGTTTGATAGAAATACTATAACTATTCATTCTGAAGATGAAAAAACTATATGCAAAGCCAGTGGATCAGTTCTTAAATTTGATGGATTTTTAAAAGTATACTCAAATTCCAATAAGGATGAAGATGAAGAAATTCTACCTAAAATGTCAAAAGGTCTAGTAAATATTGAAGCTTTAGTTGATGAACAACACTTTACTCAACCACCACCACGTTATTCTGAAGCTAGTATAGTTAAAAAGTTAGAGGAATTAGGTATTGGTAGACCGTCAACTTATGCAAGTATTATTTCTACAATAGCAAATCGAGGTTATGCTGAAATTGTTAATAAAAGATTTTTTCCAACCGATCGAGGAAAGTTGATTTCTGCATTTTTGGAAAAATTATTCTCAAAATATGTTGATTATAATTTTACTGCTAGTTTAGAAGATCAACTAGACGAGATTACGACAGGTAAGGAAAGTTGGATAAATGTCCTAGAAATGTTTTGGAAAGATTTCAACAATAATGTTTCTGAAGTTAAAGAAAAAAGAACAAGAGAGGTATTAGACCTTCTAAATGAAAGTTTAGGTGCTTTAATTTTTAATACTGATAAAGATGGAAACATAGTACGAAAGTGCCAACTATGCGATACCGGCTCTTTAAGTTTAAAAAATAGTTTTAGAGGAGGTGCATTTATAGGATGCTCAAACTATCCCGAATGTAAATTTACAAGACCATTATCAAAAGTTAAAGCAGCTGCTCAATCACAGTTAGCTGAGCCTAAATTAATAGGAAAACATGATAATGGGAAAGATATATTTCTTAAAAATGGAAGATTTGGTCCCTACTTACAATATGAAAAAATCTTTGAAGAAACTGTAGATAAGGAAAAACCTAATAAGAGAAAAAAAACAAAAAAAGCTAAATCTGACGTAAATGAATTACTTAAAAATGTTTCTATACCAAAAGGAATATCTTTGGAAAGTATTGATATAGATAAAGCCAAATTTTTGTGCTCTTTACCAAAATCTTTAGGAGCTAATCCAGATAATCAAAAAGATATAACTTTGAATACTGGAAGATTTGGTCCATATTTAAAATGTGAAAATAAATCAGCTAGAATTGAAAATGTGGAGGAAATTTTTTCTATAGGATTAAATAGAGCAATTACATTAATAGCAGAAGCTAAACCAGGTAGAATGTCTTCCTCAATAATTAAAGATTTAGGAGAACATCCTGAAGATAAAAAGCCAGTTAGAGTTATGAAAGGTCAATATGGACCATATATTAAATACAAATCCTTAAATGCAACAATACCAGAAGAAAAAGATCCAAATGAACTTACTATGGAAGATGCATTGATTCTTATTGAGAAAAGAAAAGAATACGATAAAACTAAGAAATCAAAAAAAAGGAAATCAAAATGAGCTACGAGGATAAAATTAATAAATTAGGTTTAAAATTGCCAGATGCAAAAGCTCCTGCTGGAAATTATGTTGCAACAAAAGTCGTAAGCAACTTGCTTTATATTTCGGGACAAATTTCAATTGATAAAGATGGTAAACTAATTAAAGGTAAAGTTGGTAAAGAACTCACAACAGATCAAGGTTATGAAGCTGCAAAAAGATGTGGCTTAAGTATAATTGCTCAGGCTAAAATAGCTTGTAATAATGATTTATCAAAAGTTAAATCATGTATTAAATTAACTGGTTATGTAAATTCTTCTGAAGAATTTACTGAACAACCAAAAGTGATTAATGGTGCTTCTGATCTTATTGCATCAATTTTTGGTGATGCAGGAATGCATACTAGAGCTGCTGTAAGTACAAATAGTTTACCACTCGGTGTATCTGTCGAAATTGATGCAATTTTTGAATTAAATTAAATCATCTGCCAATACCAAAATATTTAAAACCAATTTTTTTAATTTTGACTGGAGAAAAGATATTTCTCATATCATATATAATTAATTTTTTATTTTTAGAATACTTTCTAAAATTGATAGATTTAAAATCATTCCATTCAGTATGAATAATTACAAGATCTGAACCTTTAATTGATTCTTGAATTGAAGTACTAAATTCAACATTCTTAAGATTTTCAAATTCTTTTTTAAAACCTGTGGGATCATAATATCTTACTTTAGCTCCTCTTCTAGAGAGATAAGGAATTAATTCTAAACTTGAGGAATCTCTCATATCATCTGTATTAGCTTTAAAAGTTACCCCTAAAAATGAAATTTTTTTATTCTTAATCTTATTTTTCATTATCGAATTTAGTCTTTTAAGCAACAAATGTGACCTAAGATTATTAGATTTGATTACACTTTTTATTATAGATAAATTTGTTTTAAATTTTTCAGCGGTAGAAACAATAGCCTTTGTATCTTTTGGAAAGCAAGAGCCCCCATAAGCTGGACCAGCTCTTAAAAACCTGCTCCCTATTCTTTTGTCAAGACCAATACCAATTGAAATATCCTCAACATCAATACCTGTTTTTTCACATAAATTTGCAATTTCATTTATAAATGAAATTTTTGTTGCTAAAAAAGCATTTGAGGCATATTTAATCAATTCAGCTGCTCTTCTATTTGTTGATACATACTTTGCGCCTTTAGAAATTAGTGGTGAGTATAAATTTTTTAATATTTTCATGGACCTCTTATCATTAGATCCCACAACAACTCTGTCTGGATAAATAAAATCTCTAATTGCTTCACCTTCTCTTAAAAATTCAGGATTAGATACTACTGAAAAATATTTTTTTTTTGCTTTTTTTGCTATAATTTTTTCTAGGTCGTCACCTGTCGTAACAGGAACAGTAGACTTATTTATGATTATCTTAAATCTATTTATTGATTTAGATATTTCTTTTCCAGCAGAAAAAATTTGACTAAGATCGGCACTATTACTATTTTTTTTAGTAGGTGTTCCAACACATATAAATACAATATCAGATTTACTTACGGACTCTTTTATATTTGTTGAAAAGTTTAATCTTTTATTTTTATAATTTTTTAGAACTAATTCCTCTAAACCTGGCTCATAAATTGGAATGATACCTTTTTTTAAATTATTAATCTTTTTAATATCCTTATCAACACAAATAACATCATTACCTAAATCAGAGAAACAGACACCACTAACAAGTCCTACATATCCTGTTCCTATCATGCATAATTTCATATTTTAGCAATTTTGATTGTTGATTGAATATATCCGTTCATAGTTCCACAATCCAGATATTTGCCGGAAAAATTATGTGCAATAAATTTTTCTCTATCATTAATTAAAGATTGAATAGTATCAGTAATATGAATTTCTCCACCCTTTCCTGGTTTTTGTTTTAATAATTTAGTAAAAATTTTTTTTGGTAAAATATATCTACCAATAACCGCTTTGTTTGATGGTGCTGATTTAACAGATGGTTTTTCAATTACATCATCAATTAATGAATTATTTTTATCTAATTTTTTCCTTAATTTAAAAATACCCCATCTTGAAACATTTTTTTTTTTAACATTCATACTTGCCATAACTGATGATTTATATTTCTTATGGACTTTAATCATAGATTTAGAACAATTGTTTTTTATAATTAAATCATCAGGCAATAACATTAAAAAATAATTATCTTTTATTAATTTTTTTGTTTTTAGGACTGCATCACCAGTACCAAGAGGTTTATCTTGATATACAAATTTAATCATTTTTTTATATTTCAAGATTTTTTTATACTCTTCTTTAATTCGAGAATCTTTTTTTTGTTTTATAATTTTCTTATAAAATTTATCATTGTAAAAATATTTCTTGATAATTTCTTTTTTTTTGGAAATTATGAATATAATTTCCTTAATCCCTGAATTAACACATTCTTCAAGTATATACTCAATTCCAGGTTTTCCATTAATAGGCAAAAGCTCTTTTGCAAAAACACTAGTCAATGGTAATAATCTGGTACCAAGACCAGCAAGAGGAATAATTGCTTGTTTAATCATGTAAATGTTTTACTTATTAAAATAGCTAATACAAATGAAAATTATTTTAAATAGCTTAAAACTTAAAAAAGAGCTTCAAGATTTTAAAAAATTTAGGATTTGTCCCTACAATGGGCAGTATTCATAAAGGTCACGAATATTTAATTAAAAGGTCAAAACAAGAATGTGTAAAAACTATAGTTAGTATTTTTATAAACCCTACTCAATTCAATAATTTAAACGATTTTAAGAAGTATCCAAAAAATATCAATAAAGATCTAAATATTTTGAAAAAGTTAAATGTTGATATTGTATTTATACCAAAATACCAGGACATTTATAAATCTAAAAGAAAAGAAAGGATTAAATTGTACAAAAAAGACCTAGTCTTATGTGCAAAACATAGAAAAGGTCATTTTGAGGGTGTTTTAGATGTAATGGATAGACTAACTAAAATAATATATCCAAATAAAATTTATATGGGTGAAAAAGATTTTCAACAATATTTTTTAGTAAAAAGATTTATTGAGAAAAAGTACTCAAGCAAAATTGTTAGATGTAAAACAATTAGAGATAATAAAAAAATAGCATTTTCATCTAGAAACTTACATCTAAAAAAAGACTCATTAATTATTGCAGCTAATATAGTCAAAGAATTAAAAATAATAAAAAAAAATATTAAAAAACAAAACAATGTTAGTAAATATTTAAAAACAAAGGTAAAAAAAATAATAAAAAATCATAAGATAAAAATTGATTACTTGGAATTGAGAAATTTAAATAATTTAAAAAAGTCCAATAAATTAATTAATTCAAGATTATTTATTGCCTATTATATTAACAAAGTAAGATTAATTGATAATTTATAAAAAATATGCTCCTACTCCAAGAAAAGACACAAAACCTATTACATCTGTTATAGTAGTTACGAATACGCTTGATGCTATAGCAGGATCTATTTTCATTTTTTTTAATGTTACTGGAACAACAATTCCAAATAATCCAGCAACTATCATTGTTATTACCATTGAAATTGAAATAATTAATGACAACTGTGCATCTTGAAACCATACTTGAACTATAAATGAACTTATTAAAGCAAAAATTATACCGTTTAAAATACCAATATTAAATTCTTTTATAATATTTTGACTAAAATTATTTTTAGTTAAATCATTAGTTGCTAAAGTTCTAACTGTTACTGCTAGAGTTTGCATACCAGCATTCCCACCCATTGATGCAACTATTGGCATTAAAAATGCCAAAACAATCATTTGTTCTATGGTTGCACCAAATAAGCTAATACAATACGTTGCTAAGAAAGCTGTGAAAAGATTTAATAAAAGCCAATTAAATCTTCTTTTTGTTTTTGTAATTACACCATCAGTAATTTCTTCATCACCAACACCAGCTAGTCTTAAAGCGTCTTCCTCTGCTTCTTCTTTTAAAACAGTTAGAACGTCATCTGAGGTAATCATACCAACAAGTTTATTATTTTTATCTATAACACAAGCAGAATTTAAGTTATAATTTTCAAATAGATTACCAACCTCTTCTCTATCCATATCAACAGGAACTAGAAAAATTGTATCTTCCATAATCGATGACATTTTGCTCTCTCTCGCAGTTCTTAAAACTTTTGATGAAGGGACAGTTCCAATTGGTGTGAAATTTTCATCTACAATATATATTTCTAAGAATTGATCTGGTAAGTCTTTGTTTTCTCTAAGATAATCAATTGTTTGTCCAACTGACCAATTACTTGGAATTGCAGTAAATTCTCTCTGCATAATTCTAGCAGCACTATCCTCAGGATAACTAAGACCCTCAAGTAATGCAAAACGATCTTTTGGTGGTAATGCACTTAAAATCAAATTTTTGTCTTTTTCATCTACATTCTCTAAAATTGCTATTGCATCATCTGACTCTAAATTTTTAAGAATTCTTACAATTGCCTCTGAAGATAAAAATTTAATGATTTCAGATTGAACTGATTCATTTAGCTCGACAAAAACTTCTGGATCTATCTTAAAATTATTTAATTTTATTAAATTTTCTCTATCATTTTCACTTAAATGTTCAATAATATCAGCAGCATCAGCTGGGTGCATTTCTTTAAACGAATTAGTGATAAATAAAGCATCATTTGAGGCAATTTTATCTGTTACAACTTTGATATATTCTTTATTGAATTCAAAATTTACTTTTTTATCTTTAATTTTTTTAATTAAAGTCATAAATATTCCTATTATTAAGTCGGAACTTTTAATACATAATGAACAGAATACAATTTTTAAATGAATATAGAGATTAAAAAGTCAAAAAATCCAATAAAATACAAGTATGCAATAGACTTAATGGAGAAACATCAATTAAATCTAAGTCAAAATAAAACGACAGATTTGATATGGATTCTTGAACATGAGGAAGTTTATACCGGAGGTAAAAATTACAAAGAAAATGAAATTTTAGACAAATCAATTAATGTAGTTGAAACTAACAGAGGTGGAAAAATTACTTATCATGGCCCTGGTCAATTAATTTGCTATTTTGTTATTGATTTAAAAAAGAGAAAAAAAGACATCAGAAAATTTATATCTCTTATTGAAAAAACAATTATAGATACAATTAAATCTTATGGTATTGAGACATTTCCTGATAAGAAAAATATTGGTATCTGGCATCAAGATAATTTAGAGATTAACAAAATAGCTGCAATTGGAGTAAGGGTAAGCAAGTGGATTGCTTATCATGGATTTTCAATAAATGTAGACAATGATCTTGAAAAATATAAAGCAATTGTGCCCTGTGGTATAAATGACAGAGGTATTACGAGTTTAAAAAAAATTAAAGATCAAAATTATAAAAAATTTGATGATGAATTAGTAAAAAATTTTATCTTGAATTTGAAAAATCAAGTCTTTTAGTAATTAATAATTTTTTAAAATAATCAGGTAGTAAAGCTTTATAAGTATATTTTTTATCATTTATCATAAATTGTATTTGATATGAATGAAGCATAAGGTCTTTATTAATACCCTTCTTTGAAATAGAAGAATTATATTTTTTATCACCATATATTGAATGACCAATATTAAATAATTGTTTTCTCAATTGATGTTTTCTTCCTGTAATAGGTTTCATTTGAACTAAACTTGAATTTGAATTTTTATCAATTACTTTAAAAATAGTCTTTGCTTTTTCTATTATTTTTTTTCCATTATCATAGCGTATTAATTCATCAATTAATTCTCCAGAATTTTTTTCCAATTCACCATTACATATAGCTAAATAGGTTTTGTGTATTTTTCGCAATCTAAATAAAGAAGTTAGTAGTTGTGCAGTCTGTCTATTTTTAGCCATAATAAAAACTCCTGAAGTGTCTTTATCTAACCTATGTACAGTGTAAGGTTTTGTACCCTGAAAAATTTCGCTCTTTGAGAAAATATCAACTAAATTTTTTTTTGATTTTGTTCCTCCTTGAACAGAAATCCCAGATTTTTTATTTAATACAATAAAATTATCATTATCATCAATTATTAAATCTTCATTGGATTTAATTACTTCGTTTGAGGGTTTAAATTTAATTTTGTTATTTATTATTTTTTCTTCAAAATTAAAATTAAATATATCTATTTTATCATTAGTTTTAATCTTAAATGAACTTTTAACCTTTTTTTTGTTTATTTTTATTTTTCCTGCTCTTAATGTTTTCTCAATTAAACTCTGAGGAATTTTTCCTAATTTTGATCTCAACCATCTATCAAAACGCA
Organism: uncultured Pelagibacteraceae bacterium; assembly: GCA_902606445.1. Lineage (GTDB taxonomy): Bacteria > Pseudomonadota > Alphaproteobacteria > Pelagibacterales > Pelagibacteraceae > Pelagibacter. Next base: position 17,118 of record CACLGJ010000006.1, on the reverse strand, counting down.
TATTATTAAACGTTGAGTCAACGATAAATGTCTTATTCATGATTAAAAGAGTATATTAAGCCGTAGCTGTTTTTTTTGTCCTCTTTTTTTTCAGCTTCTTTTGCTGGTTCTCTATTCTTTTTATCTACTTTTTTTGCTTCGATATCTCTGTCGACAAATTCAATTATTGCCATAGGTGCATTATCACCATATCTAAAACCAGCTTTAATTATTCTAGTATATCCACCATTTCTTTTTTCATATCTTTTTGAAAGAGTTTTTTTAACTTTATTGGCTGATTTAATATCTTGTAGTTTAGAAACAAGTATTTTAGTTGTTTGAAGTGTCTCTTTTTTACCTAGAGTAATAATCTTGTCTGCCTGTGGTTTCAAGAATTTAGCTTTCGGAAGTGTAGTTTTAATTTGTTCGTACTTTATTAAAGAATTAAGCATATTCATTAATAATGCTTTACGATGTTCAGAAGTTCTGTTTAACTTCTTATTTGTCATTCCGTGTCTCATTAGATAGCTTCCTCTAATTTTTTAGACATTTCTGCTATATTATCAGGTGGCCAATTAGGTATTTCCATTCCTAAATATAGTGACATACTAGTTAAAACTTCCTTGATTTCGTTAAGAGATTTTCTTCCAAAATTTGGTGTTCTTAACATTTCACCTTCAGACTTTTGAACCAAATCACCGATATAAATTATATTATCATTTTTTAAACAATTCATTGATCTTACTGAAAGTTCTAATTCATCAACTTTTCTTAATAAATTTTTATTAAATTCAGGTTCAGTTGAAACCTCTTTTACTGGTGCCTCAACAGGTTCATCAAAATTAATAAACATTTTCAATTGATCCTGAAAAATTCTAGCAGAATAAGCTACTGCATCCTCAGCTGAAATTGACCCATTTGTTTCAACTTCCATTGATAATTTATCATAGTCTAGTGCTTTTCCTTCTCGCGCAGTGCTTACTGAGTAAGAAACTTTTTTTACAGGACTATATAAAGAATCGATAGCAATTAACCCTAATGGTGGCTCTTCCGGCTTGTTTAATTCGGCAGGTACATAACCTTTTCCTGTATTAACATTCATCTCCATATGGAAATTTGTATTTTCATCTAAATTACAAATTACTAAATCTGGATTTAATATTTCAACATCGGCAACAGGTGTAATATCTGATGCTTTAATTTCACCTGGGCCTTTTGCATCTAGTACTAATTTTTTTGTACCCTCTGATAAACATTTCAAAGCAAGAGATTTTACATTTAAAACAATATCTGTAACGTCTTCTCTCACACCTTTAATTGATGTGAACTCATGCAAAACTCCATCAATTTGAATTGATGTAACTGCAGCACCTCGTATAGAAGAAAGTAAAATCCTTCTTAAGGAATTACCCAAAGTAAGACCGTAACCCTTTTCTAAGGGTTCAGCAATTATTTTTGCATGAGTAAGATCATCGCTCATACTTACATCTAATTTTGCTGGTTTAATTAATGATTTCCAATTTTTTATATTAACATTTTCAGTTTCCATCAAACTCTCCTTTTTTTTGGTGGTCTTGTACCATTATGTGGCATTGGTGTTGTGTCTTTAATAGATAAAATTTTAAAACCTCTTGCTTGTAAAGCTCTTAAAGCTGTTTCTCTTCCCGACCCTGGACCCTTAACTTCAACAGATAAAGTTTTCATTCCATAGTCTAAGGCTTTTGATGCGGCAGCATCTGCAGCAATTTGTGCAGCATAAGGTGTTGATTTTCTAGAACCTTTAAATCCTTTTTGTCCAGCAGACGCCCATGATATTACATTTCCATTGGTATCAGCTATTGAAATAATTGTATTATTAAATGTTGATTGAACATAAGCAATACCATTTAAAATATTTTTTTTAGTTTTTTTCTTTTTTGAATAAGAGCTTTTATTTATCTTTTTGGATGATTTTTCTACTTTTTGATCTTTATTTTCAACTTTATCTGTTTTTGACATTATCAATAATTATTTTTTAGTTGGTGTTAATTTTTTTCCTGCGATTGCTATGGCTTTACCTTTTCTTGTTCTGGCATTACATCTTGTTCTTTGTCCTCTAACAGGAAGTTTTTTTCTATGTCTAGAACCTCTATAACAAGCTAGATCTATGAGTCTTTTAATACTTAGTGAATAGTCTCTTCTAAGGTCACCTTCAACTTTAAAATTTTGGTCTATATACTCTCTGATTTTTAAGATTTCATCATCCGTCAATTGGTTAATTCTTTTTTCTTTTGGAATTTCCAATGATGAGCAAATTTGATGAGAAAATTTATCACCAATTCCATAGATATAAGTTAAGCCTACATGAACAAGCTTATTTTGTGGAATATTAATACCTGCGATCCGAGCCATAAAATTTTGTGATAAATTGTGCCTTTTATATAAGAAGATCTTCCAAAGTCAATGTCTTAAACATTCAGAAAATTGTCAATTTTCCTTGTAATTTCAACAATTTCTTGACTTCCATCTAATTCCTTAAAGTTTGTGTTTTTTGAGTAAAATTCTAAAACTGGTTTAGTTGTTTGCATATAAGTATCATATCTTTTCAAAATTGTACTTGTTACATCATCAGATCTATTTTCTAAGATTTTTCTTTTTTCAATTCTTTTAATTATAATCTCTTTCTTCACATTAAGAAAAAAAATAAAATCAATTTTTTGATTAGAACTTTTTAATATGAAATCTAAATTTTTTGCCTGAGTTAAGGACCTTGGATAACCATCAAAAATTAATTTATTCTTTTTTTTTGGATCAGATATAATATTTTTAATTAAATTATTTACTATTTCATCACTAATAAATTTTCCACTGTCCATATCATTAATAATCTCTTTACCAACATCTGTATTTTTTTTAATTTCATCTCTCAATAATTCACCCGTTGAAATTTGAAAACCATTCAACTTATTTACTAAATATTTTGCTTGTGTTCCTTTACCAGCTCCAGGAGGACCAAATAAAATAATATTCACTGGAACTATCTACCAAATTTAGTTTTTTTAATTAGTTGTTCATATTGAGCACTCATTAGTCTTGTTTGAATTTGAGTAACAGTATCAATAGCAACAACAACAACAATTAAAATTGATGCTCCTCCTAGATAAAATGGAATAGGATAGTTAGCTATCAAAACTTCTGGCAATAGACAAACAAGAGTTAAGTATAATGCTCCAATAGTAGTTAATCTTGTTAAAATATTTTCAATATACAAAGCTGTACTTTCACCAGGTCTTATACCTGGTACAAACCCACCATACTTTCTTAAATTCTCTGCAGTTTCTGTAGGATTGAAAGTGATAGATGTGTAGAAGAAAGTAAAAAATATAATACCAGATGCATATAGTAACATGTATAAAGGTTGTCCTTGAGTAAAATATGAACTTAAATTTAAGAATGTTTCGCTGTCAGAAAAATTAAAATTTGAAAATGTAACTGGTAATAACAATAAAGCTGAGGCAAAAATTGCAGGTATTACCCCTGCTTGGTTAATCTTAAGGGGTAAATGTGATGACTCACCTCCATACATTTTATTACCCATTTGTCTTTTAGGATAATTTATTAAAATTTTTCTCAAAGCCCTTTCCATAAATACAACAAAAAGAATTGTAATAATTAATAAAACAAATATTGATAAAATCATAAGAGTTGAGACTGCACCTGTTCTACCTAATTCAAATGTTGTAACTAATGCTCTAGGTATTTCAGCTACAATTCCTGCAAAAATTATTAAAGATATTCCATTTCCAATACCTCTTTGAGTAATTTGTTCTCCAAGCCACATTAAAAAAATAGTACCTGCAACTATAGTTGTTACAGTTGAAATTTTGAAAAAAAAACCTGGATTTATAACTAAGTCTGCAGATGATTCTAATCCTATAGATAAGCCATAACCTTGAACTGTTGCTAATAAAACAGTTCCGTATCTTGTTATTTGAGTAATTTTTGCTCTACCTGTTTCACCTTGCGCTTTCAAATTTTTAAAATAATCAGATACACCTGTTAACAATTGAACAATAATAGCAGAAGATATGTAAGGCATGATTCCTAGGGCAAAAATTGCCATTCTACTTACAGCTCCGCCTGCAAAAACGTTAAACATTCCTAATAAACCTTTTTGATTACTATCCATTAACGTTTTAAGTTGTTCAGGATCAATTCCAGGTAAAGGAACAAATGTACCAAATCTATAAACAGCTAAAACAGCAATTGTGAAAAGTATCCTATTTCTTAAATCATTCGAGGAAGATGAAGCACTCATGTTTTAATGATCTATTTCTTTAATTTAATTGATCCACCAATTTTCTCTAATTTTTCAACAGCAGATTTTGATGCTAAGTTAGCTTCGATATTGATTTTATCCTTTATTTCACCTGTGCCTAAAATTTTTAGTTTAGTTGAATTTTTATTAATTATTTTGAGTTTTTTTAATATATCAGTATTTAAAATATCATTAACATTAATAGTTTTTTTATTAATAAAAGATTGAATTTTTTCTAAATTTAATATCGCAACTTTTTCTGATGATATTGAATTAAAGCCTCTTTTTGGAAGTCGTCTATATAAAGGCATCTGACCACCTTCAAAACTTTTTATAGCTACACCAGATCTTGACTTTTGACCTTTAACACCTCTTCCAGAAGTTTTACCTTTACCTGAGCCAATTCCTCTACCAACTCTAATTTTGGTTTTATTAATTTTTTCTCTATTATTTAACTGTGTTATCATTATCCTCTTTTTTCGACTATTTCTGAGATCTTTTTATTTCTTATTGCTGAAATTTGTTTTGGTGAATTTTGTTTCATTAAAGCTTTTATGGTAGCTCTAATAACATTATGTGCATTTGAAGTTCCCATTGACTTCGCAACAATATCTCTCACACCTAATACCTCGCAAACTGCTCTTACAGGACCACCAGCAATTATACCAGTTCCTTTAGATGCTGCTCGTAAAATAATCCTGCCTGAACCATCTTTTGCTTTAACATCATGGTGGATTGTTCTTCCTTCTCTTAAAGGTATATGAATAAGCTTTCTTCTTGCCATTTCATTAGCTTTTTTGATAGCGTCAGGCACTTGTTTAGCTTTTGCGTGAGCAATACCTATTCTGCCTGCTTGATTACCAACCACTACTAATGCAGAAAATCCAAATCTTCTTCCTCCTTTAACAACTTTAGTAATTCTATTAATATGAACTAATTTTTCTAAAATATCGTCAGTTTTTTTATCTTTATTGTTATCCATAATTAAAATTCCATTCCATTTTTACGTAAAGTTTCTGCAAATACTTTTACACGACCATGATATTTATAAACACCACGATCAAAAAATATTTTAGTAATCTTCTTTTCTTGAGCTTTTTTTGCTAATTTTTCAGCTACAATTTTTGAAAGTTCAGTTTTGTTTACTTTTGCTCCTGATTTAATATCTTTTTCTACAGATGAAGCTGATAATAAAGTTTTATTTTTTACGTCATCAATTATTTGAGCATAAATATTTTTTGCTGATCTAGAAATAGATAATCTAAGCCTGTCTTTAGATGCAACTTTTTTTACTTTATTACTAACTCTAAAACGCTTTCTTATTCCTGTATTAAGTTTCATTATTTTTTCTTTCCCTCTTTTTTAAGAACATATTGTCCTTTTTCTCTAATACCTTTTCCTTTATAAGGTTCAATTTTTCTAAAAGTTTTCAACTTCGATGCAACAACACCAACTAACTGTTTATCTGCTCCTGAAATCTTTAGAGTAGTTTGTTTCTCTACTGCAATCTTAATTCCTTCTGGTATATCAAAATTAATATCATGACTATATCCTAACTGTAAATTTAGTTGATTGCCCTTTAAGGCTGCTCTATAACCAACCCCAATTAGTTCTAATGTTTTATCATAGCCAGCACTCGAACCAATAACAGCATTGTTTATTAAACTTCTATTCATTCCCCAAAGTCTTTTCGAGTTTTGATCAATTTTTTTTGGTTTAATTGAAATTTCTTTTCCGTCTTTAATTTCAAGGTTAAATATATCTAAATCTATATTTAAAGATTTTTTACCCAGTGGACCTTCAATGTTTAATATATTACCTGCCAAAACAACTTTTACTTTTTCTGGAATAGTAATATTTATTTTTCCAATTTTAGACATAATTAAAATACCTTACAGATTATTTCTCCACCTACTTTTTGTTTTCTTGCATCCATATCAGTCATAACACCCTTTGGAGTAGAAACAATTGCTATACCTAAACCGTTATTAATTTTTGGTAAACTGTGAGCGCTTGAAAATATTCTTCTTCCTGGTTTTGAAACTCTCTCAAAGTTGCTTATTACAGGATTACCAGAATGGTATTTTAATTCTAAGGATAAAATAGGTTTATTATCTCCTCCAGCAATTTTAAAATCTTTTATAAATCCTTCATTTTTCAAAATATCTGCAATTTTTGATTTAAAATTTGATGAAGGTAAATCAACTTTTTTATGATTCCTTGCTTGAGCATTCTTAACTCTAGCTATCATATCTCCAATTGGGTCACTTAAACTCATATTTTCCTTTCTACCAACTTGATTTCACTAAACCAGGTATCTTTCCTTGCAATCCAAGTTGTCTTAAAGCAATTCTAGATATCTTTAATTTTCTATAAACACCGTGAGGTCGACCAGTTATCTGGCATCTATTCATAACTCTGTTCTTAGCTGAATTTCTGGGTAATTTTGATAATTTTTGTTGAGCTTTAAATCTCTCTTCTAACGATATTTTTTTATCCATTATAGTTTTTTTTAGTTTTTCTCTTTTTTTATAAAATCTATCTGAAAGTTTTATTCTTCTATTGTTCTTATTAATTGAGCTCATTTTAGCCATTTTTAATTTTCTCCTTTTTTAATAAATGGGAAATTTAGTTTTTCTAATAATGCAAAACTATGTTCTTTACTTTGTGAAGATATAACAATAACTATATCTAAACCTCTTACTTTATCAGCTCTATCAAAACTAACCTCAGGAAAAATAATATGCTCTTTAACTCCAAAAGTATAATTTCCAAATTTATCAAAACCATTAGCTGATAACCCTCTAAAATCTTTAATTCTTGGTAATGCTATATTCACTAACCTATCTAAAAATTCATACATTTTATTTTTTCTAAGAGTTACCTTTAAGCCTGCATTAGACCCTTTTCTTGTTTTAAAATTTGCCACTGACTTTTTAAATTTTGTAATAACAGGTTTTTGGCCTGTAATTTTAGCCATATCTTCTTCGCAAGATTTTAATATTTTTGAATCATTACCATCTAAACCAAGGCCCATATTAAGTATCACTTTTTCAATTTTGGGTGTCATATAAATATTTTTAAATCCAAATTGATTTTTTAAAGCAGGTTGGATTTCCTTTAAAATTATTTCTTTCAATCTAGGTGTCATTATTTCTTAGCCTCAGTATTTTTAGTTTTATTTTTTTTATCAATCAGTCTTAAGTTAGAAATATGTATAAAACTCTCTTTTGATACAATTCCACCTTTTTTTTCCTTAGTTGTTTTAATATGTTTTTTTACCATATTAATTTCTTTAACTTTTGCTCTATTATTTTGTCTATCTATTTCAATAACTTCACCTTCTTTTTTCTTATCTTTACCTGCAAGAACAACAACTTTTAGACCTTTTTTAATCATTATAATACCTCTGGTGCCAATGAAATTATTTTCATTTGACCTCTATTTCTTAATTCTCTTGTCACAGGACCAAAAATTCTTGTTCCTACTGGCTCACCCTTATCATCTACTAAAACAGCAGCATTATTGTCAAATTTCACTTTTGAACCGTCATCCCTATGAATGCCTTTTTTAACTCTTACTACAACTGCTTTATGAACAGAGCCTTTTTTAACTTTACCTTTAGGTATTGCTTCTTTAACAGCTATTACAATAGTATCTCCAATACTTGCGTATCGTCTTTTAGATCCACCTAGAACTTTAATACACTCAATTTTTTTTGCACCTGTATTGTCAGCTACTTGTAATTCTGTTTGGACTTGAATCATTATTTATTATTCTCCATAACTTGAAATTTTTTATTTTTTGAAAAAGGTTTACTTTCAATTATTGAAACTTTATCTCCATTTTTAAATTTATTATTTTCATCATGCGCATTATATTTTTTTCTTACTTTAATAACTTTTTTTAACACTGGGTGTGAAAATTTTCTTTCAACCATTACAGTTATTGTTTTGTTTGGCTTATCACTTACAACGACTCCTGTTAAAATTTTCTTAGGCATTTATTTTTTCCTTTAAAGTTGTTTTTAATCTAGCTATCGTTCTTTTTGTTTCACCAATTTTAGCGGGATTAGTTACCTGTGAATTTACTTTTTGAAATCTAATATTAAATAAATCCTTTTTTAATTTATCAATATTTTTAAGAATTTCATCTTTAGACAATTTTTTTATTTCTTGTTTTTTCATTATGCAAATCTTTTGATTGTTTTTGTTTTAATTGGTAATTTCGCTGATGCTTTATATAATGCTTCTTTTGCTATTTGCTCAGAAACACCGTCTACTTCAAATAAAATTCTACCTGGTTTTACTCTGCATGCATAGTACTCAGGAGACCCTTTGCCTTTACCCATTCTCACTTCTATAGGTTTTTTTGAAACAGGAATATTTGGAAATACCCTTGTCCAAACCCTACCCTGTCTTTTCATATGTCTTGTCAAAGCAACTCTTGCAGCTTCAATTTGTTTTCCAGTTACTCTCTCTGGAGACATAGCTTTTAAAGCAAATGCACCATAATTAATAAAATTTGCTCTCGAAGCATTACCGTGGATTCTTCCTTTATGAGCTTTTCTCCATTTTGTTCTAACTGGTTGTAACATTTTATTCTTTACCTTCTTTTGGTGTTATTTTATTTGTCTCTTGACTAAACTCTCTTGCAAAAACTTCTCCTTTATAAATCCAGACTTTAATTCCAATTATACCATAAGTCGTCAGTGCTTCTGCCTCAGCATAGTCAATATCAGCTCTTAAAGTATGTGAAGGAATACTTCCATCTCTTAACCACTCTGTTCTAGCAATTTCATTTCCACCAAGTCTTCCACTGCAAGAAACTTTTATTCCTTTAGCTCCAAGTCTAATACATGATTGCATAGATCTTTTCATCGCTCTTCTGTATGAAATTCTTTTCACAAGTTGTTGGGCTATATTCTCAGCTACTAAGTAAGCATTTGTCTCAGGTTTTTTTACCTCTTTTATATTAAGTGTAACTTCATTTTTAGTAAACTTTGATAAATTATTTTTAATTTTATCAATATCACTTCCTTTTTTACCTATTACAAACCCTGGTCTAGAAGTGTAAATAGTTACGTAACATTTATTTGCTGTTCTTTCTATCATTACTTTAGAGACACCAGAATTTATTACATTTTTTTTGATATATTCTCTGATCTTAAAATCCTCAATTAAATAATTGCCAAAATCTTTTTTCTTGGCATACCACACAGAGTCCCAACCTCTATTTACACCTAATCTAAAACCTACTGGATTAACTTTTTGTCCCATGACTCTCCATTTTTTTAGCTTCTGATAATATAATAGTTATACTTGAATAAGGTTTTAATATCGGAGCAGCTCTACCTTTCGCTCGAGGTCTGAACCTTTTCATAGTAATTTTCTTTCCACAGTACGCTTCTTTCACAACTAAATTATCAATATCGTATTGAAAGTTGTTTTCAGCATTTGCAACAGCTGAGCTAATTGTCTTTCTTATATCCTTAGTAATTCTTTTTTCAGAAAATTGTAAATCTCTTATGGCTATATCAACTTTTTTTCCAACAATTCCTTTTAAAATTGGATTTAGTTTTCTAACGCTTGATCTAATATTATTGTTTATAGATCTAACTGTTTTATCCTTATTTTTATCTATTTTCTTTTTCTTGCTCATAAATTATTTTTTAGGTGCTGCTTCTGCAGGTTTAGCCTTTTTATCTGCTGGTGTATGACCAAAAAATGTTCTGGTTGGTGCAAATTCACCCATTTTGTGTCCAACCATGTCTTCAGATATTGTTATGGGAATAAATTTTTTACCATTATATATTAAAAAACTAACACCAACAAAATCAGGAATTATTGTTGATTTTCTTGACCATGTTTTAATTGGAATTTTTTTTGGATCTACTTTGTATTTATCAACTTTTTTCATTAAGCTTTCCTCTACAAATGGTCCTTTCCAAACTGATCTAGCCATTAATTAATCCTTCCTTTTCTTTCTTCTTCGAATAATAAATTTATCAGTTCGTTTATTATCTCTTGTTTTTAAACCTTTAGCAGACTGTCCTGTAGGTGAAACTGGATGTCTTCCACCAGCAGTTTTACCTTCACCACCTCCATGTGGGTGATCAACAGGGTTTTTAACAACACCTCTTGTATGAGGACGTCTTCCTAGCCATCTTGATCTTCCTGCTTTACCTATTTTTATATTTTTTTGATCTGGATTGCTTAAAACACCAATAGTAGCTAATGATCTTGAGTCTATTCTTCTTACTTCACCAGAAGATAGTTTAATTAAACTATAATTTCCATCCAAACCACTTATAGTAACTGATGTACCGGCGGATCTTGCTAGTTTACCCCCACCACCTGGTTGGATTTCAACATTATGTATATTTATACCAACTGGAATATCTTGAAGTGGCATACAATTGCCAACCTTTATCTCTTTTTTTGATCCATTTTCTATAACATCTCCAATTTTAATTTTTTGCGGTGCTAAATAATAAGCATGAGTATTATCTTGAAATTTAACCAACATTATATAGCAGGATCTGTTGGGATCATATTCAACTCTTTCAACTGTTGCAGGCATATCAAATTTTTTTCTATAAAAGTCAACATGTCTATACATTTTTTTATGTCCACCTGCTCTATTGATTGAGGTAATATGACCATTATTATTTCTGCCTTTCATAGCATTTTTAGGTGATACTAAAGATTTAAATGGTTTACCTTTCCATAAACCTGTCCTATCTACTAAGATTGTTCCTCTTGTAGATTTTGTATATGGTTTAAAAGTTTTTAATGCCATTAAATTAAACTCCTGTTGTCAAATCAATACTTTGACCTTTTTTTAAAGTGATGATTGCTTTTTTAAATCCAGAAACTTTAACTTTTCTTCCTCTAGTTATTTTAGTTCTGTTTTGTTTATTAATAATATTTATCTTAGTTACATTTACTTTGAAGATTTTTTCAATATTGAATTTTAAATTTTTCTTATTTGCAGTAGCTGGGACTTTAAACACTATCTTGTTTTGTTCAGACAAATTGGTTGTTTTTTCTGTTACCAATGGTGCTAAGATTTTATCGTATAAATGCATCTTATCCATTATGAATATCTCTTTTCTAATTCTTTTATCGAACTTTCTGTAAAAACTACTTTTTTAAACTTAACTATATCAAAAGTGCTAAAATGATTGATATCAGTGACCTTAATATTTGGAATGTTTCTGATTGATTTTTCTATTTTATTTTTAGATTCTTTATCAAAAATTAATAAGGAATTTGAAATCTCAAACTTTTTTACAATTAAGTTCATCTCTTTAGTTTTTTTAATTTCAGTATTAAAATCACTAAAAACTAATAAATCTTTATTTTTAGTTTTTTCAGTAATTAGTGACGCAACACTTAACTTTTTTTCACTCTTATTTAATTTTCGTTTTTTATAGCCAAGTTCTCCTTTAGGACCATGAGCTATTCCACCACCAACAAAAATAGGTGCTTTTCGACTAGCATGTCTCGCTCCACCTGTACCTTTTTGTGCGTAAATTTTTGATGTTGGTCCAGAAACCTCATTTTGTTGTTTTGTTTTTGCGTGCCTTCCTTTGTAATTAGCATTTGTTTTATACAACACACTATTAACCAATTTTTTGTTTATTTTAGCTGAAAAGATTTTATCCAAAACCTCAATAGAATCTTTTTTTCCATCTATATTTAATTTATCTAACTTCATTATTTTTTCTTTTTCTCAGGTGTTTTTTTTGCTTCCTCAGCTGCTTTAATTTTTTCCTCGATTGTTAATTTACTTATGTTTTTTTTTGACTTTTTAACCAAAATTTCAGAATTTTTAGAACCTGGAATTGAGCCTTTTAAATATAATAATTCATTCTCTATATCAGTTTTTATGATTTCTATATTTTGCATTGTTCTTAATTTATCACCCATATGACCAGCCATTTTTTTTCCTTTAAATACTTTTCCAGGGTCCTGTCTTTGACCAGTAGAACCATGGGATCTATGAGAAACAGATACTCCATGTGAAGCTCTTAAACCACCAAAATTGTGTCTTTTCATAGCTCCTGCAAAACCTTTTCCAATAGTTTTTGATCTAGTATCTACAAATTTTATATCTTTAAAAATCTCTAATCCAAATTCATTACCTTCTTTGATAATTTCAGTACTATCTACTCTAAATTCTTTTAATAGTTTTTTTGCTTCAGTGTTTTTTTTAGCAAAGTAACCTTTCATAGCTTTTGTGATTTTAGAATTTTTAATTTTTCCGTAACCTAATTGAACAGCACTATATCCTCTTTTTTCCTTGTCTATAACTTGAATAACTCTAGCTTTTTCCATCTTTAAAACAGTTACTGGAACTAATTGTCCAGTTTTATAAAACTCTCTAGTCATTCCAATTTTTTTACCAATTAAAGCTATTTCATTCATAACTAAATCTTTATTTCCACATCTACACCAGATGCTAAGTCTAATTTCATCAAAGCTTCGACAGTTTGTGGAGTTGGTTCAACTATATCAATTAATCTTTTATGAGTTCTAGACTCAAATTGTTCTCTACTTTTTTTATCAATATGAGGTGAACGTAGTACTGTATATCTTTCAATTTTAGTTGGTAAAGGTATCGGTCCTTTTATTGTTGCTCCCGTTCTTTTTACAGTATTTACAATTTCCTCTGTGGAAGCATCGAGAATTTTATTATCATAAGCTCTAAGTTTAATTCTGATATTTTGTTTTTCCATAATTATCCCGCAATCTTTTTGGTTACTTCATCTTGAACATTTTGAGGAACTTTTGAATAATGATCAAAAAACATTGAGTATTGTGCTCTACCTTGAGACATAGATCTTAAATTATTAATATATCCAAACATGTTAGCTAGCGGAACCATAGCAGTGATAACAGTTGCATTTCCTCTTTGCTCTTGAGTACTTATTTGCCCTCTTCTACTGTTTAAATCTCCTATAACATCACCCATGTAATCTTCAGGGGTTACCACCTCAACTCTCATAACAGGTTCGAGTAATTTTAAAGTGCCTTTTGTGCAAGCTTCCTTAAAGCAAGCTCTACTAGCAAGCTCAAAAGCAAGAACACTTGAGTCTACATCATGATGTAGTCCATCTAAAATAGTAACTTTATAATCTATCATTGGAAAACCTGCTAATATTCCATTATCTGAGACGGTTTCAATTCCTTTTTCTACACCAGGTATGAATTCTTTTGGTATAGCACCACCTTTGATCTTACTTTCTACTGATCTACCTGCACCTGGCTCCTGGGGTTCCACCAACAACTTAACTTTTGCAAATTGTCCCGCTCCACCACTTTGTTTTTTATGAGTATATTCAACTTCGGATGAGTTTTCTAATGTTTCTCTATAAGCTACTTGAGGTGCTCCCACGTTCGCTTCTACTTTAAATTCTCTTTTCATTCGATCTACAATTATATCTAAGTGTAGTTCACCCATACCTTTAATAATTGTTTGTCCAGACTCTTCATCAGATGTAACTCTGAATGAGGGATCCTCTTTAGCCAATCTACCTAGTGCTTCACCCATTTTTTCTTGGTCAGCTTTTGTTTTTGGCTCTACTGCAATCTCTATTACTGGATCTGGAAATTCCATTGGTTCTAATAAAACAGGTTTTTCCTCGTCACATAAAGTATGTCCAGTGATTGTGTACTTTAATCCTGCTAAAGCCACAATATCACCAGCATTAGCTTCTTTAATATCTTCTCTAGAGTTAGCATGCATTAAAAGCATCCTTCCAACTCTTTCTTCTTTTTCTTTAGATGAATTATAAATGCCAGTACCAGTTTTTATTGTACCAGAATAAACTCTTATAAATGTAAGCGAACCAACAAAAGGATCATTTGCAACCTTAAAAGCTAGAGCAGAAAAACCAGCACCATCCTCAAATTTCATTTCTATCTCATCTTCAGATCCTGGTTTTGTGCCTTTTATAGATCCAATATCAATAGGGCTTGGTAAATAATTTATAACAGCATCTAGTAAAGGCTGAACACCTTTGTTTTTAAAAGCTGAACCAGTTAATATTGGTACAAAACTAAAATTTAAAGTACCTTTTCTAATACATCTTATTAAGTCCTCTTCTTTAATTTCATCGCCATTTAAATAAGCTTCCATCAATTTTTCATCTTGTTCTACAGCCATTTCAACTAATTCTGTTCTATACTTTTCAGATATTTCCTTTAAATCATCCGGAATATCTTTGTATTCCCACTCAGCACCTAAAGCCTCATTTTTCCAAACTTGAGCTTTCATTTTAACTAAATCAACAACGCCAGTTAATGAAGCTTCAATTCCTATAGGAACTTGAATAACCATTGGTTTTGCACCTAATCTGTCTTTGATCATATCAACACATCTAAAGAAATCAGCACCAGTTCTGTCCAACTTATTTACAAAACAAATTCTTGGAACTTTATATTTATCTGCTTGTCTCCACACAGTTTCAGATTGGGGTTCAACACCAGCAACCCCATCAAATACAGCAACTGCACCATCCAAAACTTTAAGTGATCTTTCTACTTCGATAGTAAAATCCACATGACCTGGTGTATCTATGATATTTATTCTGTGATCTTGCCAAAAGCAAGTTGTAGCAGCTGAAGTTATAGTTATACCTCTTTCTTGTTCTTGCTCCATCCAATCCATAGTTGCTGCACCATCGTGAACTTCTCCTATTTTATGACTCTTACCTGTATAATACAAAACTCTTTCAGTGGTAGTTGTTTTACCAGCGTCTATATGAGCCATGATCCCAATATTTCTGTATTTGTCTAAAGTATGAGTTCTAGGCATAATTTATTACCATCTAAAATGTGCGAAAGCTTTATTTGACTCTGCCATTTTGTGTACGTCCTCTCTTTTTTTTACAGCTGCTCCTTTTTTTTCATAAGCATCATAAAGTTCATTAAAAATTTTATCTGACATATGTTTATCTTTTCTTTTTCTTGCTGAATCTACTAACCATCTTATAGCAAGTGCTTGTGCTCTTTTACTTTTAACCTCTACAGGCACTTGATAAGTTGCACCACCAACTCTTCTAGATCTAACTTCTACAGTTGGTTTGATATTGTTAATTGCTTCATTAAATATATTAATTGGCTCATCTTTTGTTTTTGATTTAATCTTATCAATTGCATCATAAACTATTTTTGCTGCAACACCTCTTTTGCCATCGTACATAATGTTATTAATTAATTTCGGAATTATAGTTGAGTTAAATTTTGGATCTGGAATAACATTTTTTTTTGGTTGTGTTTTTTTTCTAGACATAAATTACTTACCTTTTTTAGTTCCGTACAATGATCTTCTTTTTTTTCTGTTCGCAACTCCTTGAGTGTCTAGATTACCTCTTAGTATGTGATAACGAACACCGGGTAAATCCTTTACACGACCCCCTCTTATCATAACAACCGAATGTTCTTGTAAATTATGTCCCTCACCAGGAATATAAGCAGTTACCTCAAAACCATTTGATAATCTTACTCTAGCAACTTTTCTTAATGCAGAATTTGGTTTTTTGGGCGTTGTTGTATAGACCTTTACACAAACACCTCTTTTGAGAGGCTGTTTTTGCAGAGCTGGGACTTTATTTCTTTTGCTTTGTTTTACTCTTTTATTCTTTAACAACTGGTTAATAGTAGGCATAATTTTTATAAATTTATTAATAGTTGTTTTTGAAAGAAATAACTGACAGGTTATTTATGGCAGCGTTTAGTGTCTAAGATTAACACTACATTCCAACCAAAAACATCGCCAAAATACTTAATAATCTGACTTTGTCAAACTAAAACTACCTATTAAAAGTTGAATTTTTATTGATTTACAGGGGTTTCTGTCGTTTCAATTTTTTCTTGTTCTGACAGAAATTTATTGTCATCTTCAAGAGCTTTTTTGTTCCACTTATTCTTTATATTACCTGTTCCAGCAGGAACTAACCTTCCAACAATAACATTCTCTTTTAAACCATGTAGAGGGTCAACTTTTCCTTTAATAGCAGCATCAGTAAGTACTCTAGTTGTTTCCTGGAAAGAAGCAGCTGAAATGAACGACTCAGTTTGTAATGAAGCTTTAGTAATACCCATTAGAACCCTCTCACCAATTGCAGGTGATTTTCCTTCAGATTTAAGTTTTTCATTTGAAATGTCAAATTTAATTCTATCCACAATTTCACCAGGAAGATAAGATGAGTCACCTGAATTCTTAACTTCAACTTTTTTCAACATTTGTCTTAAGATTGTTTCAATATGTTTATCATTTATTACAACACCTTGTAATCTATATACTTCTTGAACTTGGTTAACAAAATATTCAGTTAAATCTTTAATTCCCATAATTCTTAAAATATCATGTGGTAATGGCTGTCCATCTAAAAGATATTCCCCTTTTTTAATTTTTTCACCCTGGTTAAAATTAATATGTTTTCCTTTGGGGATTAAATAATTAGAAGGTTCTGATCCATCTTCAGGAGCAATTGAAACTCTTTGTTTTCCTCTAACTTCTTTACCAAATATAACCTGTCCATCATTTTCAGCGATAATAGCGCTATCTTTTGCTTTTCTAGCTTCAAATAATTCGGCAACTCTAGGTAGACCTCCTGTAATATCTTTTGTTTTAGTTGTTTCTTTTGGAAGTCTTGCAATAACATCTCCAGCAAAAACTTTCTGTCCATCTTTGACTGATAAAATTGAATCTGGGACTAAGTAATACCTAGCTTCATTGTCATCAGCCTTTTTAATAACATTTCCTTTTGCATCTCTTAAAGTAATTCTTGGTTTTAAATCTGTACTTTTCGATTGAGCTCTCCAATCAAT
>CACLGJ010000005.1 GCA_902606445.1 uncultured Pelagibacteraceae bacterium | reverse complement strand
GAAATTTGACGATCAGATAAATTTTTTAAAATTAAAGCAAACATTAAATCATCATCAGGTTTTTCAATTTTTTGTATGATAAAATTTTTTGTTCTTGATTTTAAATCAATTAAAGAGAAATTAATATCTACAATTGGTTTATTGGTAGTGACTATTATAAACTTATTATCAATATCAATAATATTTAATAAGCTATATATTAATTTTTCATTAATTTTTTCACTTAAATCTTCTAATATTATATTTTCATAAATTTTAATTTTAGTTAAATCCTTATCAGAAAACGACTCTGCATTTAACCTTATACCTTTAAATTTTTTAATAAAAATATTCATTAGATGTGTTTTTCCTGAATATCTATCTCCAGTAATATTTAAAAAATTTTTTTCCCAGTTGGGCCATTTGTTCAATAAATCAAAAGTATTTTTATTACTTTTTGAAACATAGAAATCATCATCTTTAAAATTTTTTTCATAATCAAACTTAATAATTAATTGATTTAAATCAGTCATTTTATTTTCCAAATTTTATTTTGAGTGTCAAAATTAAAATTTTTTTCTTTCATTACATTTATAAAATTTTTCGTTGTTCCATTAAATATTAAATCATAAAATATAAAATCTTTATTAAAACTATTTATTGAAAAACTACTTACAAGATCAATCTTATTTAACGTATCTTCAAATTTTAATGATAAGTCATAATCTTTGTTATCTAATTGAACAGATATAGGCAGTTTAATAGATGTGTTTATTAAGTTTTTTTCTTTCCAAAAATCCTCATAAACAGTTTTTAATTCACTAATCAATTTATTAATTTCATCTTTGTTTTCAAAATTAATATCATCAAAAGATGTGGTCTTAATAATTTTTTCACTTTTAATATTTATTTTAGACAAAACTTTAATTTCATCTTTATTCTTAAAAAATATAGCAACGATCGAGTTTTCCAAAAAGTATTTTTCAATAATTTTTTTAAAATCATAATTTTCAATGTCATAATAATTCTCTCTAATAAGATTTAAATCTTCTAAATCTTCTGTTGGCAAAACATATTTTATCAAATAATTTTTATCATCTATTAGTTTCCATTTGTCATAAATAGGATTGTTGGAGAAAACCAGAATATCATTATTTTCTTGATCCAAAAATATTGGAATTAATAAAAAATTTTCCTCTTTTATTTGTGTTGGAAAAATATTTTTTCGCTTAAGGTACTCAAAAACTTTTTTTTTATTAAATGAAACACCCATATTTAAATTGTATGTTTTGTTAATAAATTTCTCTTCTTTAATTGTGAAAGTTTCAATCATACTTTTAATTTCATTTAATCTGATGTTTTTAATTTTAGCTATGTTTTTAGATTGCACTAATTTACTCATTAATTCCTCAAATGCCTTCATAAAACCTTTGTTAATTAGTTTTTCTTTATTAAAATTATTTTCTAGTTTTTCTTGAATTTTAATTTGATCAATAAAAAATTCTTTTGCTTTGCTTGTGGAAAAAAAAGATAAACTTAAAGCTAGAATTAAAAAAAAAATATATAAGTGTTTTTGATAAAGCATATTTAATATAAAATCATAATGAATAATAAAACCTTTACTTATAAAAAAAGTGGCGTCAACATTGATACCGCTGATAAATTTGTTAATTTCATATCAAGGATTTCATCAAAGAATAAAGGCAATAAAAAGTTTAATAATATTGGTGGGTTTGGCTCTATTTCCAGTATCCCTGCTGAAATTAAAAATCCTAAAATTGTTGCATGCACTGATGGTGTAGGAACAAAAGTAGAAATAGCTAATTTATTAAATAAGTATGACACTATAGGTATAGATTTAGTTGCAATGAGTGTTAATGATTTAATTGTTCAAGGTGCAAAGCCTATTTTATTCCTTGATTATATTTCAACTAATAAAATTATACTTAATAAACTTAAATCAATCATTAAAGGAATTAAAAATGGTTGTGACATTGCTAATTGTGATCTTGTGGGTGGAGAAACAGCTGAGATGCCCGGTACATATGAAAAAGGTAAGTTTGATATTGCAGGATTCGCAGTTGGTATAGTAGATGAAAGTAAAATCCTAAATAAAAAAAAAATAAAAAATGGTGATTTAATATTAGCTATTCCATCATCTGGAATTCATTCTAATGGATATTCTTTAGTGAGACACGTTCTAGATAAAAAAAAAATCAATATTAAAAAAAATGTTTTTCTAAAAAATGAACTTATTAGGCCTACTAAAATTTATGTTAGTGAGATACTTAATCTAATAAAAAAAAGATTACTTAATGGCTGTGCAAATATCACAGGTGGGGGATTGTCAGATAATATCAAAAGAGTAATACCCGATGGATTTTGTGCAGATATTTATTTAGATAAGATTAAAACTTTAAAAATATTCAAATGGTTAAAACAAAACAATATTTCTGATAAAGAAATGTTAAAAACATTTAATTGCGGTGTTGGTTTTTGCTTAATAATTAGTTCAAATAATTTAAAAAAAATTAATAGATTTTTTTCAAAAAAATATAAGCCTTATGTAATTGGAAAAATTATTCGGGGTAAAAATAAAGTTAAATTGAATGCTAAGGTTAATTGGAATTAAAAAAATTAATATTGCAGTATTCATATCTGGCAACGGTAGTAATTTTAAAAATTTGATTATTGACTCTTTAAAAAAAAGATCAAAATATAATATAAAATTAGTTATATCAAATAATACAACTGCTAAAGGTCTTAAATATGCTAGGAAATTTAAGATAAAAAAAAAAATTATCAATTATCTAAATAAAAAAAACGCTGAAAAAACTATCTTAATAGAATTAAAAAAAAATAAAATAGACTTAATATGTTTAGCTGGATTTATGAAAATTTTATCAAAAAATTTGATTAAGAAATTCGGTAAACAAATAATAAATATTCATCCATCTTTATTGCCTAAATATAAGGGATTAGACACACACCAAAGAGCTTTAAATGATAAACAAAAATATTCTGGATGCACAGTGCACTATGTTAATTCAAGACTAGACTCTGGAAAAATTATTTTACAGAAAAAAGTTAGAATTTTCAAAACAGATAACAGCAGAAAACTTGCAAAAAAGATACTCAAGCAAGAGCATATTTTATATCCAAAAGCTTTGAAAAAGGTTTTAGTTAATCTTTAAAAAAGAAATCTATTTCAATTTTAGCATTATCTATACTATCAGATCCATGAACTGAATTTTTATCAATTGAAATTCCATACTTTTTTCTTATTGTGCCCTCTTCTGCTTCAACTGGATTGGTTGCTCCCATTAATTCTCTATTACCTAAAACAGCATTTTCTTTTTGAAGAATCATTACAACAATAGGGCCAGATGATAAATATGCGCATAAATCATTGTAAAAAGGTTTTGTTTCATGAACTTTATAAAATCTTTCAGCTTCTGACTTTTCAATTTGAATTTTTTTTTCTTTTACAATTGAAAACCCTTTATTTTTAAACACTTCTTTAATTTCATTATCTAAATTTCTCTCAACTGCGTCTGGCTTAATAATTGATAAAGTTTGCTCTATATTACTCATAATTATCCTCTATAAGTTTGTTTAATAATCTCACTCCATAGCTGGTTGCTCCACCTGAATTTAAAGCTCCACCATATTTTGAGAATGCCATACCTGCGATATCTAAGTGAGCCCAAGGTGTTTTGTTTAAAATAAACCTTTGTAAAAACTGTGCTGCAGTTGTAGATCCAGCTCCTCCAACATAATTAATATTTTGCATATCAGCATTTTTTGAATTTATAAGTTTATCAAAGTTTTTATGTAGAGGCATTCTCCATAATTTTTCCTTTACCTTGTCACCTGCTTCTAATAATTGTTTTGATAACTTGTCATCATTTGAAAATAAACCTGCATATTCAGAACCTAATGAAACTATAATTGCACCTGTTAAAGTGGCAAGATCTACAATAAACCTAGGTTTATATTTTTTTTCAGTATAAGTTAAAGCGTCAGCTAAAACCAATCTACCTTCAGCATCTGTATTTAATACTTCTATTGTTTGACCGCTATAAGATTTTACAATGTCACCAGGTCTTTGTGCATTTCCACTGACCATATTTTCTACAAGACCTACAACACCTACTGCATTAATTTTTGCTTTTCTTATAGCTAAATTTTTCATCAAGCCAACTACAGTTGCTGAGCCGGCCATGTCATAAGTCATATCTTCCATAAATTTTGCTGGTTTTAATGAATAGCCTCCAGTGTCAAAACAAACTCCCTTTCCTACAAAAGCAAGAGGTTTAGAATTATTTCTTGCTCCATTCCACTCCATCGTTACCAGATAGGATCCGCGAATACTCCCTTGACCTACACCAAGTAAAGCATTCATTCCCAGTTTTTTTAATTTTTTTTTATCGTATACATTTATTTTTAATCCTAATTTTCTAAGTGTATTTATTCTTTTTGCATATTCATCAGGATGCAAGATATTACCTGGCTCAGACACAAGGTCTCTAGCAAAAAAACTCCCTTCTTCAAGGGCTTTAAATCTCAAATGATCTTGGTTAGATATTTTGTTTTTATTTCCAATTACATTTATAGAAATGATCTTTTTATCTTTTTTTGATTTATAAACAGTGAATTTGTATGATTTTAATTTTAACCCATGTAAAAAATGTCCTGCAAAATTTTTTATTTGAATATTTATTGTGTCTGTACTTAAAAAGTATTCTTTTTTCTTATTATGATTTAAAAAACTATGAAAGCTAGCACCTAAATTTTCTATACCTGATATCTTTATGTTTTTTTTAACAGTAATTAAAAATATTGTTTTTTTTGAGTTAATTTCAAAAGAAAGAATTTCTTTTTTTAAATCACTAATTTTCAATAAATCGGATATATAAGTAAATTCGTCTTTTGAAATATGTTTATTTAGGCCGCTAATATTGAAATTTTCTCCCACAAATAAGACAAGATTGCCGGTAATTTTTTTTAAATCTCCATTTTTATAATTAATTTGAACAGTCATAAATTTTAAATACAATCTATACGAGATGAGTGATATATAAAGTTTAATTTTATTTTCAATGAAAAAATTAATATATAGAAAATTTTACCTTGATATATCAGCCTTTTTTTTAGCGAGTTTAGTTATCGCAGGTTTGATAGTTTGGACTATTCAAGCTGTAAATTATTTCGATTTTGTTACTGAAGATGGTCATGGATTAAAAATTTATTTTTATTATTCCATATTGAATTTTCCAAAGATAATTCAGCGAATATTGCCTTTCATTTTTTTTCTATCAATTTTTTACACAATTATTAGATATGAGATTAAAAATGAAATTTTTATATTTTGGCTTAATGGGGTAAGCAAAATAAATTTTTTAAATAAGCTATTAATTTTTTCTTTGGTTTATATGATCTTTCAAATCTTTTTAGGATCATATATTGCACCATTATCAAAATTAGAAGCAAGAAATTATTTAAAAAATTCTAATATTGATTTCTTTACATCGCTTATTAAAGAAGGAAAATTTATAAATGTAACTAAAGGTTTAACAATTTTTATCGATAAAAAAAAAAATGATGGAAGTTTTGAAAATATTTTTCTAGAAGAAAATAAAAAACAAAATACAAAAATGATATATGCGTCTAGTGGTATTTTAGTAGAGGATAAATCACGGAAAGTTTTAGAGTTATTTAATGGAAAAGTAATAAATATAAAAAAAAAGAAAATTAATATTTTTGATTTTGATCAGATAAATTTTAATTTACAGAATTTGAACACAAAGACAATAACAGTTCCAAAAATTCAAGAAATAGACACTAAGATATTACTCAGTTGCTTTTTTGATATTCAGAATAAAAAATTTGATAAATTTAATTGCGATGAAAATCTTTTTAAAGAAATAAAAATTGAACTTACTAAAAGATTGTATAAACCTATATACATTCCTATAATAGTTTTATTTACTGCTTTTTTAATTTTATTTTCTAAAAATGATAAAAATTATAAGACCAAGATAAATTTTTTATTTCTAATAATTTTTTTCATACTTGTTTACTCAGAAATATCAGTAAGATATGTAGGATTATCAATTAATTATGCAATTTTATATTTGTTGATCCCAATAACTATTTTTATTATTGGCTACTATTCTTTTTATAAATTATCTAAAAATGCTTAAAATATACCAGAGATATATAATTGCCAATTTTATAAAAAAATTTCTCTACGTTTCATTAATATTTCTATCTTTAATTTTCATTTTAGGTTTGCTTGAAGAAATTAATTTTTTTAAAGATATGAATGAAAATTTTTATTATCCATATCTTTTAACTTTGATGAACACTCCAATTACACTTTTTGAAATTTTTCCATTTGTGTTTATTATTTCTTCACAATTTTTTTTTTATGATTTATTTAAAAATGATGAACTTAACTTATTCAAAAAAATTGGTCTGAGTAATTTTAAAATAATTAAAATTTTATTTACTGTTTCTTTATTAATTGGAATTTTCAATGTGTTAATTTATTATAATACAGCAGCTAAATTAAAATTTTATTATTCTGACATCAAAAACAACTTTTCTGACGATAATAAATATTTAGCAATGGTAACTGAAAGTGGACTTTGGATAAAAGACGAGATAGATAATAAGAAATATATTATTAAATCCGAATATATTGATAATGAGTTTTTATTTAACAATATTATCAATGAACTAAACCCAAATTTTGAATTAATTAGGGTAATCAAATCAGAGAAAATTAATATTAAAGACTTTAATTGGATTATCTATAATCCCACAATAACAATTGAGAATAAAAATAATGATATAGAGGGATTTTTAAGAATTACGACAAATTTTAATTCTGAAAAAATAAATAATCTTTTCTCAAATATGTCATCATTAGATCTATTTAAACTTTTTAGCTTAAAGGATGATTTTAAGAAATTAGGTTATTCATCTGATGAGATAACAATTCAATTGCTCAAGCTTTTTACAACGCCTTTTTTTTATGGGATATTTACACTATTTTCTATAACGATTATGTTTAACTTTACAAAACAAAGATCTTTTTTGATTCATGTGATTGTAGGAGTGTTTTTATCTGTAATAATTTACTATATTAACTTTATTTTTAATTCTCTAGGTAACAATGGAAAGATTCCAATATATCCATCAATATTTTTTCCTTTATTTGTTATATTCGTCTTATCATTAATTGGACTTATAAATATCAATGAAAAATAATATTCTACATATCATTTTTATAATGAGTTTAATTTGTTTTCCTGAAATTATTTATTCTCAATCATTTATTTTTGAGAGTAAAAATATTGAAATCTTAAATGAAGGGAGTCAAATAAACTCATACAATGGCAAAGCTGTGTCTGAAGATAAAAATTTAGAATTAAGTTCAGATAAGTTCATTTATTTGAAAAATTCAGATGTACTTAAATCGTATGGAAACGGAAAAGCATATATTAAATCTGAAAAAGTAAAAATAAATTTTGATGAAGCAATTTTTTATCAAAAAAAACTTAAGTTTGAAGCTAAAGGAAATATTGAGATATCTCAGGAGGACACTGGTTATATTATTGAAAGTGAAAAAATACTCTACGATCAAAAAAATAATATTGTTACATCAGACAAAACTACTAAAATAGAGGATAATCAAAAAAATACTTACTACGTAGATAGTTTTATTTATGAGATTAATAAAAATTTAATAAAAGTAAAAAATCTCTCAAGCCAAGATATCAATCTTAATACTTTTAAAACATCAGTTGCATATATAAATACTAAAACAAAAAATATTTTTGGAAAAGATATTAAATTAAGTCTTAGTGATTCTAATAGCGATAACTCAAATGACTTTAAATTATTTGGTAATAGTGGAAAGATAGATGAAAATAAATCAGAAATAAATAAAGGTGTATTTACAAGTTGTAAAAAAAGAGACGGATGCCCGCCTTGGCAATTGAGTGCCAAAAAAATTAAGCATGATAAAAAAAAACGTGAAATCTCATACCAAGATGCAGTTTTAAAACTTTATGATGTCCCAGTAGCTTATTTTCCAAAATTTTTTCATCCAGATCCAACAGTAAAAAGAAAAACAGGTTTTTTAATACCTTCAATCCAAAATTCCACTAATTCTAATAATTATCTAAATATGCCCTTCTTTTATGCGATAGCAGAAAATAAAGATTTTACTTTTTCACCAAGATTATATGCTGAACAAAAAATTTTATTACAGACTGAATTCAGACAAAAAAATTTAGATAGTTACCATAACGCTGATTTGAGTTTATTTCATGAAAAAAACAAAAATTCAAAAAATCATTTTTTTTACGAATATGATAAAAATTCATTATTAAAAAATTTTGAAACAAGTCAATTGAACTTAAAGATTCAAACAACCTCCAATGATAAATATTTGAAAACTGAAAAATTAAAAGGAGATCTAATTGAAGATAATGATATTATGGAAAATTCTTTAAATTTGGATTTGTATTCTAATAATTTATCAATAAATGTTAATTCAACGATATACGAAGACTTAAATAAAAAAAATAACGATAGATATGAATATATCTTACCAAAAGTAAGGTTATCAAAAAATTTTGATAATTTAGGAAATCTCAAAGGAAATATAAACATAACCTCTGATGCTACAATCAGACACTATAATACCAATATTCAGGAAAAATATGTAATTAATGATTTAATTTTTAATTCCTATCCAAAAACCAATAAATTTGGTTTTCTAAATAATCACGAAATTTTGTTAAGAAATAATAATAGTGAAAATAAAAATTCTAATTATAAAAACAAAAAACATTTTTTTCTTTCGGGAATTTACCAATATAATTCAAGTTTACCTTTGATTAAAGAGGATGATGATTTTCAAAATATTCTTAAACCGAAAATATCTTTGAGAATAGCACCAACCCATACAAAAGATGATAGAACTGAAGAAAGAAAAATAGATTTAACAAATATCTATTCGATAGATAGAATTACAGATGGTTCAAGTATCGAGGGTGGAATGTCTTTGGTTTATGGAGTTGATTATTCATACATGAATAAGTCAAAATCAAGTGAAATATTAAGTTTAAAATTTGCAAATAATTTAAGATTTGAAGAAAATAAAGACATACCTAAAATTAATCAGATGGGTGATAAAATGTCGAATATTTTCAGTGAAATAAGTATAAATCCAAATAATTTTTCAACAATAAAATATATTTCATCATTAAAGAATAATTTCGAAAACATAAATTATGAAAATTTAATTTCAGAATTTAAGGTAAATAATCTAATTACCACTTTTGACTACCTAAATGAAAATAATACAATAGAAAAAAATTCTTACTTAACAAATACTACCAGCTACTCTTTGGATAGTTCTAATAGTTTATTTTTTTCAACGAGAAAAAATAAGACTAAAGATTTAACTGAATATTACAATTTTATGTATCAGTACAAAAATGACTGCTTAGCTGCCTCTATAGAATATAACAAAGATTTTTATAGTGATAGTGAGTTAAAACCTGAAGAAAATATTTTATTCAAATTAACTATAACGCCATTTGCTGAGGTAACTAGTCCAAGTATTTATTGAAGATGATTGGAAAAAAAATTTTAATAATAATTTTTGGTTTATTTATTTTAAATAAAAATTTATTAGCAGATATTGTAATTCATATCAAAATAGATGATAAAATCATTACTAACTACGATATTGAAAAAGAAAGTAACTATCTAGAAATATTAAATCCACAATTGAGTCAATTAAACTCTGATCAGAAATTAAGATTAGCAAAAAACACTTTAATCAATCAAATTATAAAAGAAAAGGAAATTGAAAAATTTTTAAAGATTGAAAATGAAAATGTATTAATAACACCACATCTCAAAAATTTATACTCAAAGTTAGGTTTAAGTGATGAGCAAGAATTTAAAAATATATTACAAGAAAAAAATAATTATTCTTTACCTGAAATAAAAGAAAAAATTAAAATTGAGTTATTATGGAATGATTTAATCTATTTAAAATATAAAAATCAGGTCAAAATAAATGAAAAAAAAATTTTAGAACAAATAAATAACTCTGAAAAAACTTCTAACAAAGAATTTTTTCTTTCTGAAATTGTTTTTCAAAAAAAAAAAGACATGGAGTTAGAAAACTTTTATAAAGAAATTACACAAAGTATAAGTGAAATAGGTTTTAATAATACTGCAAATATTTATAGTAATTCTGATAGCGCTAAATTTGGTGGAAAGATAGGTTGGATTAATGAAATTAGTTTATCAAAAAAAATGAGGAAAAAACTTAATTCAATAGATAAAGGTAATTTTACTGATTTAATAAAAATAGGTAATAATTTTTTAATATTAAAAATTGAAGACATAAGAAATAAAGAGATAGAAATTAATAAGGATGAAGAATTAAAAAAGATAATCGATTTAGAAAAAAATAAACAATTAAATAGATTTTCAAAAATCTACTTCAATAAATCCAAACTCAACTATTCAATCAATGAAAAATAAACCAATTATAATTATAGCTGGAGAACCTGATAGTATATTTTTTGAAATTTTTTTTAAAGCAATTAAAAAGAAAAAAATCAAAAGTCCTTTAATTTTGATTTGTGACAAAAAAATACTAATTAATCAGATGAAATTTTTTGATTTTAAAAAAAAATTAGAAATATTAGACGTAAAAAAAGTTTTTTCAAAAAAGTTAAATAATAAAAATTTAAATATACTTAATATAAATTTTAAAAATTCATCATCAAAACTTTTAAAAAGAAAATTAATAAATGATTATTTAGAGGATTCTTTCAGATTAGCTTTTAAACTAATTTCCAGTGGTTTAACAAATAAATTGATTAATGGACCAATTAATAAAGTTTTTTTGAATAAAAAATATTTGGGAATTACTGAATTTATTTCAGATAATTTTAAAAAGAAAAATACAGGAATGCTAATTTATAATAAAAAATTATCTGTTTGTCCTTTAACAACTCACTTACCTTTAAAATATGTTTCAAAAAATATTACAAAAAAATTAGTTTCAGAAAAAATTCAACTTATAGATAATTTTTTTAAAAAATATATTAAAATCAAGGCAAAAATTGGTGTTACTGGGTTAAATCCGCATTGTGAAAGTATATCTAGTTTCAACGAGGATGAGAAAATTATAAAACCTGCAATCAAAATTAAAAAAAAACAAGGTATCAATGTTGATGGACCTTTTTCTGCAGATACAATATTTTTAAGAGCTAATAGAAAAAATTTTAACGTAATATTAGGGATGTATCACGATCAAGTTCTCACTCCAATCAAAACTTTATATGAATATGATGCAATTAATATAACGATGGGTTTACCTATATTAAGAGTGACCCCAGATCACGGACCGAATGTTAAAATGATAGGAAAAAATAAATCAAGTCCACTTAGTTTAATCAAAGCATTGAATTTTTTGGATAATAAGTGATTAAAGCAAAAAAAAGTTTAGGCCAAAACTTTCTAATTGATCAAAATATTATTGATAAAATACTCAATATTATTGAGATTAAAGATAAATCTATATTAGAAATTGGTCCAGGTACAGGAAACCTAACAAAAAATATTCTAAAAAAATTTCCAAAAAAAGTAATAGTTATTGAGAAGGATGATCAATTAACTACTTTACTTAATGAAAACTTAGGCTCTAAAGTTAAAATTATTAACAAAGATGTTTTGAAAATTGATGAAAATAATCTTGATAAAGAAAATTTGATAGTATTTGGAAATTTACCATATAATATTTCCACAGAAATTTTGTGTAAATGGATTTTAAATATAAGAGATAATAAATTTTGGTTTGATTGTTTGATACTTATGTTTCAAAAAGAGGTTGCTGATAGAATTATTGCAAAATATAATACTAGATATTATGGAAGATTGTCAATTTTAGCTAACTGGAAATTAAGCGTAGAGAAAATTTGTGATATAAAACCTACTAGTTTTTTTCCTAAGCCTAAAATAAATAGTAGCCTATTATTGTTTAGACCGAAATCAAATTTTTTTTCAATCAAAAATCCAAAAAACCTGGAAAAATTAACCAGAATTTTTTTTATGCATAGGCGCAAGATGTTAAAAAAACCTTACAATCATTTGTTTAATGGGAGTATTCAAATAGCAAATAAACTAAAAATTAATTTAAATTTAAGACCTCAAAATTTAAATTTTGAAACTTACTATAAACTTACAGAAGAATATGAAAATTTAAGAGGTTAAACTTTCTACGTGACTGCGGATATATTCTGGATCGTAATCTTTTGAACCATTATTAATTTCTGCATTAATTAAATTTTGAATTTTGT
The DNA here is from genome assembly GCA_902606445.1 of uncultured Pelagibacteraceae bacterium. Lineage (GTDB taxonomy): Bacteria > Pseudomonadota > Alphaproteobacteria > Pelagibacterales > Pelagibacteraceae > Pelagibacter. The sequence goes on along the minus strand of CACLGJ010000005.1, from coordinate 34,129 downwards.
TGTAACAGGAATCTAAATCATCATTGATTACTACATAATTATAATTAATCCAATGAAGTACGTCATGTTCAAATTGTTTCATTCTTTCTTCAGCTATAAGCTTGTCTTTCATATCTCTATTTGACAATCTCTCATATAAAGTTTGCTTGTTAGGAGGTAAAATAAAGAAAGTAATTAGTTTAAAATCTAAATTTTTATTTTTAATTTGATCAGCGCCTTGCCAATCTATATCGAATAAAACATTCTTGCCTTTGTTCAGCTTATCGATAACTGGTGTTCTTGAAGTTCCATAATAATTATTAAATACTTTAGCGTATTCTAAAAATTCTTCATTTTTGATTAATCTTTTAAATTCTTTATCAGAAACAAAATGATAATCTACCCCAGAGGACTCGTTTGGACGTGGTTGTCTAGTAGTATGTGATACGGAAATTTCAAAATTATTTTTTTTTGAAAGTAAATTGACCAGGGTTGTTTTTCCAGCTCCAGAGGGAGAGGATAAAATCACCATTATCCCATCATTAGAAGAGGGCATTAAGAAATTTTTTAATTTGCTTTACCTTCAATAAATTTAACAGCATCACCAACTGTTAAAATTTTTTCAGCTTCACTATCAGAAATTTCTGAACCAAACTCTTCTTCAAAAGCCATTACCAATTCTACTGTATCTAAACTATCAGCTCCTAGATCATCAATAAAACTTGATTCCTCCGTGACTTTTGCCTCATCTATACCTAAATGATCTGCAACTATTTTTTTTACTTTACTTGAAACATCTTCCGACATATTGATCCTTTTTGTTATAAATCGTTAATAGTTTAATTCGCTAGATTGTCAAGCCATATACATGCCTCCATTAACATGTATTGTTTCACCATTAATATAGTTTGATTTAGCTGATGCTAAAAAAAGAACTACATTTGCAATATCTTCCGGCTCTCCTAATCTTAATGATGGAATCTTTGAAATAATGGACTCTTTAAATTTCTCATCAATTTTATCAGTCATCGCAGTCTTGATAAATCCTGGGGAAATACAATTTACATTAATATTTTTTTTTGCATACTCTACTGCCAAACTTTTTGACATTGCAACAATTCCTGCCTTAGATGCAGTGTAGTTAGCTTGTCCAAGATTTCCTGTATGACCTACAACTGAAGTAATGTTTATAATTTTCCCTTTTTTATTTTTTAGCATTTTTTTAATAGCAAATTTACTCATTAAAAAAGTTGAAGTTAAATTTATATCTATTACGTTTTTCCATTCCTCAATGCTCATTCTAATTGCTAAATTGTCTTGAGTAATTCCAGCATTATTTACAATGCAATCAAGTCCACCTAATTCATTTGAAGCATTTTCTATGAAACCCTCAATTTTATCAGTTTGAGAAATATCGAATTTTAATATTTTAATTTTATTAAATCTATTTTTTAATTCTTCAAGTTTTTCAATCCTTGTTCCTGATGCAAGAATATTAGAACCACACTCATAAAATTTTTCTACTATTGAATTTCCAATACCACCTGATGCACCTGTAACAATAATATTTTTGTTCTCTAGATCTTTCATATTTTGATATTCTTTATCTCTTCTTCACTATTAATTGAGCTTATTACAACTTCTTTATTTATCCTTTTTACTAGTCCTGATAAAACTTTGCCAGGGCCAATTTCTATAAACTGATTTACACCCTTATTAATCATATTAATTACACTTTCTCTCCAACGAACTCTGTTTTCGATTTGTTTAACTAATAATTCTTTTAAATCAGCTGCATTAAAAATTTCATCTGCTGTAATGTTTGAGATAATTGGATTGTTTCCTTTTTTAAAACTCAACATTGAAAGCTCTTTTCTCATAATTTCTGTAGCCTTACTCATTAAACTGCAATGAAATGGTGCACTAACTGGAAGTCTGATGTTCTTAATTTTTTTTTCTTTTAATATAAGTCCTAATTTTTCCAAATCTTGAGTTCTTCCACTTAATACTATTTGACCTTCTGAATTATCATTGGCAACTTCTACTTTAAAAGTATTTTGACTCTCTTTCAATAAAATTTCAATCTCTTCAATTGAGGCTCCTAATATTGCAGTCATACCACCTTCACCTTTAGGGATAGAGTTTTGCATGGCGTTACCTCTTATTTTTAAAATTCTTATTGTCTCTTGAAAATCCAGATATCCAGCACAAGCTATTGCTGAATATTCTCCAAGAGAATGACCTGCGTAAAATTTTGCTTTATTCAAATTTATATTAAATTCCTTTAAGATTACTTGAAAAATAGAATAGCTTATTAAGAAAATTGCAGGTTGGGTGTTAATAGTTAAATCTAATTCTTCTTTTGGACCTTCTAAAATTATTTTTGATAAGTGTATATTTAGCACTTCATCTGCTCGTTTGAACAAATCTTTTACTAAATCATACTTTTCATAAAATTCTTTTCCCATACCAACAAATTGAGAACCCTGTCCTGGAAAAATTACTGAAAACATATTAAAATCAATTTAAATTTTAGCTTTTTTACTATTGTAATTGAAGGTTTATAATAGTATATCCACACGTTTTATTAAAGAACTTAAATGAATTTATACGAACATACGATTATTGCCAGACAAGACGCATCACCAAGTGAGCTTAAACAGCTCACAGAAAAATATTCAAAAATTGTTGAAAAAAATGAAGGTGAAATAGTTAAAACTGAAAACTGGGGTTTGCTAAATCTTTCCTATTTAATAAGAAAAAATAAAAAAGGAAGTTATATACATTTTAAAATAAAGGGGAGAGGTAAAGTCGTTGAAGAATTAGAAAAAAATGAAGCAATTGACAAGAAACTTTTGAGATATTTAACTGTGAAAGTTAAAAGTTTTGATTTAGATACAAATTACTTTGGTAAAAAGGATGAAAGTGAAAAAATTGAAAAAAAAGAGAAAAATAATTAATTAATTATGCCAAAAAGACAAAGTGGAAATAAAAAAAGTAAGCAAAGTAATTTCGCAAAGCTTAGTATTTTTCAACCAAATAAATATAAATTTAAAAAAAGCTGTCCATTATCAGTAAAAGGAGCACCTAAAGTGGACTATAAAAATATTAAATTATTAAAAAAATATATGTCAGAAAATGGAAAAATTTTGCCTTCAAGAATTACAAATATAAGCCAAAAAAAGCAGAGAGAATTATCTCTATCAATAAAAAGAGCTAGAAACTTAGCTCTATTATAAAATGAAAGTCATATTATTAGAAAATGTAAAAAGAATTGGGTCAATTGGTGAGGTAATTGAAGTAAAAAGAGGATTTGCTAGAAACTTTTTGATAGCAAATAAAAAAGCTTTGTACGCATCAAAAGAAAATATCAAAGAGGTTGAAAAAATTAAATCAGATTTATCCAAAAAAGATAATAATAAAAAAGCTGCAGCTCAAAAAATTTCAGAAGAAATTAATAATAAAGAATACCTGGTTAAAAAACTTAGCACTGAAAATAATGAACTATATGGCTCAGTAAAACCAACAGAAATATCAAAATTAATTCAAGAGACAAATAAAATAGATATAAAACCCTCAATGATACAACCAGTTCAAGAAATAAAAACTCTTGGAAAATATAAAGTAAAGATTTCATTACACTCTGCGGTTGATGCTGAAATTACAATTAATGTTCAGTCTGCTGATACAATTCAGTAATTATACAATTTCATCCACAGTAATATTTTTGAATATTTAAAAAAGTTTTTTCATATAGGCTGCTTGTATGGAAAATAATCTAAGCTTAGTTAAAAATAAATTTAAAGAACTTCCAAATAATATTGAAGCAGAGCAATCAGTAATTGGTTCTATCTTAGTAACAAATGAAATCTTTGATGAAGTAAGTACAATTATTTCAAACATAAATTTTTATGACCCAATGCATCAAAAAATTTTTAATGCTATTGAAAATTTAATTTATAAGGGAATGCTTGCAAACCCGATAACTCTAAAAAATTATTTTGAAGATGAAAAGGATGATTTGGATATTCCTGAATATTTAGTTAAAATTACAAAATTTTCTACTTCAGTCAGACAAACTATTGAATATTCGAAAATAATTTATGATATGTTTGTTAGGCGAGAACTAATAAAAATTTCTGAACAAACAATAGATAATGCTAAAGTGAATGATTTAGATACGAATGGTCAAAATATTATTGAAAATTCTGAAAGATTATTATTTGATTTAGCAGAAAAAGGATCATTCAACTCTTCTCTAGTAAAGTTTGACGATGCTATGAAACAAACAATTGAAATGGCTTCAGCTGCATACAAAAATGAAGGTGGGATTGTTGGTGTTCCAACAGGATTAAAAGATTTAGATAATAAACTTGGAGGATTACATCAATCAGACTTAATAATAATTGCAGGCCGACCTTCAATGGGTAAAACATCTCTTGCTACGAATATTGCTTTCAACGCTGCTAAAAGTATTCAAGATAACGGCAAAAAATCTTCTATCGCATTTTTTTCCTTGGAGATGTCATCTGAACAATTATCAACTAGAATTTTATCTGAGCAAGCTCGTATAGGATCTAATGATATCAGACGTGGTAGAATTTCTGATGAACAGTTTGATCAGTTTTTAGAAACCTCTAAAAATATTGCTGAACTTCCATTGTTTATAGACGAAACTCCCGCAATTAGTATTGCGGCAATGAGCAATAGAGCTCGGAGAATAAAAAGATTGCATGGTCTCGATATGATAGTAGTTGATTATATTCAATTAATGAGGGGAACCACATATAACAAAGATGGAAGAGTTCAAGAAATCTCACAAATAACCCAAGGCCTAAAAGCTATAGCTAAAGAACTTGGAGTTCCTGTCGTGGCTTTATCCCAACTATCTAGACAAGTTGAACAACGTGATGACCATAAACCTCAGTTGGCTGATTTGAGAGAATCAGGTTCAATTGAACAAGATGCTGATGTTGTAATGTTTGTTTATAGAGAAGGTTATTATTTGCAAAGGAAGGAACCAAGAGAGGCGACTGTAGAACATGCTGAATGGCAAGCTAAGATGAATGAAGTTGCTCATTTAGCTGAAATTATCATTGGTAAACAACGTCACGGTCCAATTGGTAAAGTAACTCTTGAATTTGAAGAGAGATTTACAAAATTTAAAGATACTCAAATTAATTAATTTCCAATATAAAACATCTATGTTTGCTAATTTGTATGAAAATACAATTTTAAAAAATCCTAAGTCTGTATTTGTAATTTTATTAATCACATTATTAAGTTTTGGATATTATTCAAAAGACTTTAGGCTAGATGCTTCATCAGAAACGTTATTAATTGAAGGAGATCCTGATCTTGAGTATTTAAGAGAAATTACTGACAGATATGGATCCAAAGAGTTTTTAGTTCTTACTTACACCCCTAATGAAGGAATGATTACTGATACATCAATAAATAATTTGTTAAGTTTAAAATATAAAATTCAAAGTCTAGACTGGGTTCATAGTGTAATTACTCTTTTAGATATTCCTCTATTGAACAATTCAGATGCTTCTCTTCAAGAACGTTTAGAAGGTTTCAAAACTCTTAAAGATGAAGATGTTGATAAGCAAAGAGGATTTGAAGAAATTTTAGATAGTCCTGTTTTTAGAAATTTTGTAATTAGTGAAGATGGTAAAACTAGTGGAATAATTGTAAATATAAAACAAAATCTTCCCTTAGAAAATATAGAAAACAAATCAAAAGATGAAATAGAAAATTACCGTGATCAAATTAAAAAAAAAAATCATCAAAATATTCTAGAAATCAGAGATGTCATTAAAAGTTATGAGGACATTGGAAAAATTTATTTAGGTGGTATTCCAATGATTGCTGATGACATGATGACATTTATTAAAAGTGATATTGTGGTATTTGGTTTAGGAGTTTTGTTATTTATTATAGCAACACTTTGGTTTGTATTTAGAAAACTTATTTGGATTATAGTTCCAATTAGTAGTTGTTTTTTTTCTGTTATTATTATGATGGGTCTTCTAGGTCTACTGAGTTGGAAAGTAACTGTTATTTCGTCAAATTTTATCGCATTGATGTTAATCTTAACAATGGCAATGAATATTCACATGAGTACAAGGTTTCTACAACTTAAAAAATCTAATTCCAATAAAAGCAATTTGGAAATTTTAGCTCTTACTACTAAGAAAATGTTTTGGCCTATTCTTTATACAGCTCTGACAACTATAATAGCTTTTTTATCTTTAATCTTTAGTGAAATTAAACCCATTATTGATTTCGGTTGGATGATGACATTTGGACTAATTACGTCATTCATAATTACTTTTACACTGCTCCCTACTCTATTAAGTTTTGCGCCTACTGAAAATATATCAATGAAAGAAAATAATGGTTCAAAAATAACAAATTTATTTGGAGAACTGTCTATAAATTATCAAACACCAATTTTTATAATAACTATTATTATAATTTTTCTGAGTGTATTTGGAATTTCAAAATTAGAGGTTGAAAATAGTTTTATCAATTATTTCAGTAAAAAAACCGAAATCTATAAAGGAATGAAATTAATTGATGAAAAACTTGGAGGAACAACACCCCTCGAAGTTATTTTAAAATTCCCAGAAACTAAAAAAGAGGAAGCTACTGACAATGATGACTTTGAGGATTGGGGTGATGAAGATGATCAAGACAATGAAAAATATTGGTTTACGAAAGATAAAGTAGACTTAATAAATAATGTTCACAATTATTTAGATAGCCTACCTGAAATAGGAAAAGTATTATCATTTTCATCAATTATTGAAGTTGCAACTCAATTAAATAATAATAAATCTCTTGGAACCCTTGAAATGGGAGTTCTGTATTCAAAAATACCAGATAGCATAAAAAATGAAATAATTGATCCGTATATTTCAATCAAAGATAATGAGGCTCGTATAAGTTTAAGAATAATAGACTCTCGAGAAAACTTAAGAAGAAACGATTTAATTAATAAAATAAATTTTGAACTTCAGAATGAGTTAGGAATAGAAAAAGAGCAGTTTAAATTGGCAGGAGTGTTAATTTTGTTTAATAATCTTTTACAAAGTTTATTTAAATCACAAATTTTAACTTTAGGATTAGTAATGATTGGTATTTTTGCAATGTTTTTAATTTTATTTAGAAATATTAAATTATCTTTAATTGGTGTAGTGCCAAATTTTATTGCAGCTTTCTTTATATTAGGAATTATTGGCCTTTTGGGTATTCCACTAGATATGATGACAATAACAATTGCTGCAATTACAATTGGTATAGCTGTTGATAACAGTATTCATTATATATACCGTTTTAAAGAAGAATTTAATAAACTTAGAGATTATAAGAAAACTTTAACTACATGTCATTCAACTGTTGGAGCAGCAATATTAAATACATCTATTACTATAGTATTTGGTTTTTCAATTTTAGTTTTGTCAAAATTTATTCCAACTATTTACTTTGGAATTTTTACAGGTCTGGCAATGTTGCTTGCTATGATTTCTGTTCTAACACTCTTACCATCTTTAATATTGATATTTAAACCATTTGGAAAATAATTAATGCTAGAAACTCTTGAAGACTTCTATAATGTAGCTTCAATTATAGATATTATGTTTTTAATACTAACAATTTTATCTTTAATAAAATGCTACAAAAAAGGTTTCGTTTTAAGTATTTTATCCATGGCAAAATGGTTGTTGGCCTACGTAATTACTTTAATAATTTTTCCAAGAGTTAAACCATACTTTGAAAATATTATTGATAATGAATATGTTTTAGATGTGGGTCTGGGTGTTTCAATATTTATTATTATTATCTTCTTAGTATTAATGATCAATAAAGGTATTAGTAGAGCTGTTAAATATACTGGGATCGGAAATTTAGATGCCGTATTTGGATTCTTTTTTGGTTTTCTTAGAGCGTATATAATTTCTGTGTGCATATTCTCAGGTGTTCATATTGTTTATAATTATGAAAAATGGCCAATAAATGTGGATAAATCTTATGCCTTTCCATATTTGGAGAAAGGTAGTAATTATCTTTTGAGAGAATTCCCAAATGAAAAAACATATCAAGACTCTAAAGAAAAAATTGAAGATCTTTAATCCTAAAGTTAAAGAAGAATGTGGAGTTTTTGGAATAAGTAATATTGAGGATGCGTCTGCTTTAACTGCTTTAGGTCTACATGCACTACAACATAGAGGCCAGGAAGGATGTGGAATTGTTACTTTTGACGGTGAACAATATTATTCAGAAAAAAGATTTGGTTTAGTTGGTGATAATTTCAACAAGGAAAAAATTTTAAAAAAATTAAGAGGTAACTTTGCAATTGGACATAATCGATATAGCACAACCGGAAATAATACTTTAAGAAATATTCAGCCTTTTTTTGCAGATACAAATGCTGGGGGTATAGGAGTTGCACATAATGGTAATTTAACAAATTCAATTTATTTGAGAAATAAACTTGTTGAAGATGGTGCAATTTTTTATACGACATCAGATACAGAAACTATTGTTCAATTAATTGCTAAATCCAAAAGAACTAATACTATTGATAAAGTAGTTGATGCTATTTTCCAAATTCAAGGGGGATATGCTTTGGTAATGATAACTCAAAAGTCATTAATAGGGGTTAGAGACCCTTACGGTATTAGACCATTAATTATTGGAAAATTAAAAAATAGCTACGTACTTGCATCAGAAACTTGTGCATTAGACATAATTGGCGCAAAATTTGTTAGAGAAGTTGAGAATGGTGAAATTGTTTTAATAGAAAATGAAAAATTAAAAAGCATTAAGCCTTTTTCACCAAAAAAAGTGAGGCCATGTGTTTTTGAATATATTTATTTTGCAAGACCAGATAGTATTTTGAGTGGAAAAACGGCATATGAACACAGAAAAAATTTAGGAAAAGAACTTGCAAAAGAAAATGATGTTGATGCTGATATTATTGTCCCTGTTCCAGATAGTGGGAATGCAGCAGCACTAGGATTTGCTCAATATTTAGGTAAGAATTATGAGCATGGTTTAATAAGAAATCACTATGTAGGACGAACTTTTATTGAACCCAGTCAACAAATTAGAAGTTTAGGAGTAAAGTTAAAACTTAATGCAAATAAGACAACGATTAAAGATAAAAAAATAATTTTGATTGATGATTCGTTGGTTAGAGGAACGACGTCTCATAAAATTGTAAAAATGTTGTATGATGCTGGAGCAAAAGAAGTTCACGTTAGAATAGCTTGTCCAGAAATTAGATATCCAGACTTTTATGGAGTTGACACTCCAACAAGAAAAGAGTTGTTAGCAGCTAATAAATCAAATCATGAGATTTGTGAATACATTGGAGCAAGATCTCTTAAATTTTTATCGATAGATGGTATGTATAGAGCAATTGGCTTTGATAAAAGAAGTGAGAGTTATCCTCAATTAACTGATCATTATTTTACTGGTGAATATCCTGTTAAACCTATAGATGAATTAGGAGATAATAAAATCACTCAGCTATCTTTATTAAACACAGTATCTAATAACTAATAAAATATAATCACAAAATGATTAACACTAAAGAAAAAATTATCGAGCACTTTAGATCTGGCATAAAAAAGACTAAAGATTTTAAAGTTGGTATAGAACACGAAAAGTTTCTTTTTAATAGCAATGACAATCAAAGAATTGACTATTTTAAAGTTAAAGAAATGTTTAGAGATTTATTAGAATTTGGTTGGAAACCAATATTAGAGAAAAATGATATAGTTGGATTAACTAAAGGTGAAAAAAATATTACTCTTGAACCTGGAAATCAAATAGAATTATCAGGAGGTAAACTTACAAATATTCATGAAGCTTGCGCAGAGTCTCACGATTATTTATTTGAATTAAGGCAGGTAACTCAAAAACTGGGGATCAATATTATTAGTGTGGGATTTGATCCATTTTCAAAATTAGATGAAATTCCAAATAATCCAAAACAAAGATACAAACTCATGACAAAAGAAATGCCTTTAAATGGTGGGTTAAGTTTGGATATGATGTATAGAACATGCGGTACTCAACTAAATGTTGATTACAATTCTGAAGAAGATTTTATAAAAAAATTTAAGATAGTAAATTCAATAGTTCCAATCTCCATTGCATTATTTGCTAATTCGTCAATAGTTGAAAAAAAGAAAAGTGGTTATTTATCTTATAGATCAAAAGTTTGGCAAAATACGTCTAGAGGTGGATTACCAAAATTATTTTTTGAAAATTTAGATTTTGATAAATATGCTGAGTTTATAATTAATTTTCCAATATTATTTATTCAGGATCAAGATACTTATTTTTCTGGAAAAAAATATATTTTCAAAGATTTTATGGATGGCAAAATAAGTGAAATTGGTAACCGTCTTCCTACTGATAATGATCTAACTATACACTTAAGTACGATATTCACTGAAAATCGATTAAAGAAATATATAGAACTTAGATCAATGGATGCTTGTGGTTGGGATTGTCTGTGTTCTGGGCCTGCTTTTAATCTAGGCTTGCTTTATGGAAATTTAGATGAAGTTTATGAAATAATTTCAAAATGGAATAAAGATAAGATTATAAATGCATATCTCGAGGCTCCTAAAAAAGGCTTTAATACACAATTAATGGGCAAAGATCTTTTATATTGGGCGAAGGTTTTATTAAAGCTATCAAATAAAGGTTTAGTGACAAGAGATATATTAAATAAACAAGGCAAAAATGAAACTATCTATTTAAGTCATTTAGAAAAAGTGATTGAAAATAAAAAAACTAATGCTGATCATATGATAAATAAATTTTCTAAAAATGAAGATTTAAGTGAATTATATGATAAATAACATTATAGCTTTCCAGGGAAATCATCCATCAAAACTAAATCCTATTTCAGATACTAGTATTTTTCTTGCAAATGAAATTCAGAATAAAAATTATAAAATTTTTTATTATGAACCTAAAAATTTATCTATAATTGGTTCAAAAGTAATTGCTTCTGGTTTTTTTGTTAAATTTAATTATTTTAAAAAAAAATTTTTTAAAATAATTAAAAAACAAAAATTAGATCTCACTAAATGTAAATTTATTTTGATTCGTCAGGACCCTCCTTTTAATCTAGAATATATTTCAACAACCTATATACTTGATACTATTAAGGAAAGAGTAAAAATTATTAATAACCCTACTTCAATAAGAAATGTTTCAGAAAAACTTTACTCTGCAAATTATCAAAAGTATATGCCAAGTACGATATTTACCCAAAATATTATTGAAATTAAAAAATTTTTTAAAAAACATAAAAGAGTAATTATCAAACCAATCAACAGTTATAGTGGAAATGACATATATCTTTTAAATAAATTTAATTTAAAATTAATCAATAGATATATAAAAAAACATAATCAGATAATGTGTCAAAAGTATTTACCTAAAATAAGTAAAGGAGATAAACGTGTTTTTTTAATTAATGGTAAAGTATGTGGAGCTATTTCAAGAATTCCAAAAAAAGGATCTTTTCTGAGCAACATGAGCAAAGGTGCAAAGCCAATTAATACAAAATTAACAAAAAAAGAAAATAAAATATCTAAATTAATTGCTAAGGATCTTAAAAAAAAAGATATCTTTTTTGCAGGGATTGACTTCATTGATCATAAACTTAATGGGGATATTAATGTTACATCTCCAACAGGTTTGAAAACTTTATTTAATCTGTCGGGAGTAAACCATGCAAAAACTTTTTGGAAAGAATTAAAAGCATGAATAATCTTACTGACCAACAAAAAGGTTCTTTACTTGCTTTTGTAGCAGTAATGTTTATTACACCTGACTCTTTATTTATTAGACTTTCAAGTATTGATACTTGGGGTTTAGTTTTTTATAGAGGAATAATTCCATTTTTTACAGTTTTTTTTGGAATGTTAATAATTTATAAATTAAATTTTTTTAAGATTCTTTTTACAAGTGGTTATCACGGACTTATTTATGTGGGTACATTTAGTGTAACAAACATTACTTTTGTAGTTTCAATTCAGAATACAAATGTAGCAAATACACTTGTAATGATTGCTACGGCTCCAATGTTGTCAGCTATTCTTGGTGCATTTTTTTTAAAAGAACCTCCAGACAAAAAAACTTGGGTTTCAATAGTAATTACTTTTTTAGCTATAATTTATATTTTTTTTGACTCTCTAAAATTAGGTAATTTTTATGGAGATATTTTAGGATTTATTACCGCAATAGGTTTAGCAGTAGGTGCTGTTACTATAAGATCTGCAAAATCAAAAAATCTAGTTCCTGCTGCTGTTGTTGGAAAACTATTTGTAGCAACTTTTGCTTTATTCTTTATTGAGAGTTTTGTGCTTAATGAAAAAGACCTTATCATAGTTCCTTTAATGTGTATCCTATGCGTAGCAATACCTTTTGTATTGGTAACCATAGCTCCAAGATTTATTCCTGCAGCTGAAGTCAATCTATTTTTCTTATTAGAGACCATTGTAGGTCCTATCTGGGTTTGGCTGATAATAAAAGAACAACCAAGTATTGAAACCCTTTATGGAGGGGTAATAATAATTCTTACCATTGCAATCCATTCTTTTTTAAAGCTTAAAAATTCTTAAGCTTGTCACAATTAAGACTTGATTTAATAATAGATCGCGAATAGTTACTGCAATTTTTATGAATAAAGTTTTAAAAAACTCTTGGGCACTTTTTTTAGGTATGGGATGTATAATGATGGCTTATGGATTCCAAGGTTCATTACTTGGTGTAAGAGCTGTACAAGAAGAATTTAGCCTAACTGCAACAGGCTTTATGATGTCTGGTTATTTTGTTGGATATTTTATAGGTGCAGCTACAATTCCAAATATAATTTCACAGGTTGGACATATAAGAGTTTTTGCAGCATTTGCTTCATTAGCATCATTAGTTATTTTAGTTCACTCTATATTAATTAATCCATTCATTTGGTTTTTGTTAAGAGTATTGACTGGAATAAGTATGGTTTGTATTTACACGGTAGCTGAAAGTTGGCTTAACGATAGATCAAGTAATAGAAATAGAGGAAGTGTTTTGTCCATCTATATGGTCATTCTTTATGGGTCAATGGGTATAGGAATGTTTTTACTAAATTTTAGCAGTCCTAAAAATTTTCAACCTTTTATTCTAATATCAGTGATTACATCAGCTGCTCTTATTCCTATTTTATTAACTAAAAAAAAACCACCTACCTTTAAACGTATTAAAGCAATGACATTAAAAGATCTATATGAGGCATCCCCGTTTGGAATGGTAAGTTCTTTTTTTTATGGAACAATCCAAGCTGCTTTATTTACTTTATTGGCAGTTTACGCAACTTCAATGAATTTTTCAATTTTAGAGATATCAATTGTTACATTTTTGTTAGCAATTTCTGGAGCTGTTTCGCAGTTTCCTGTTGGAAAAATATCTGATATCTATGATAGAAGATTAGTTATAGTAATTTCTACGTTTGGTGCAGCATTATTCGCACTTCTTGCAATTTTTGTTTCAAGACAGATGTATTTACCAGGTGGTTTAGCAACTAGTAAAACTTGGTTTTATATATTTTTAATACTCTTTTCATTTTGTAGTTTGCCAATGTTTTCCTTAATTTTGGCACATACAAATGACCACATACCAAAAGAAAAATTTGTTGCTGCAGGTGCTGGTCTTCAATTTGTATTTGGATTAGGTGCGATGAGTGGTCCTTTTTTATGTTCAATATTTATGGATTTTGTTGGTTCAAATGGATTTTTTATATTTCTTTTTTTCTTTCACACAATAATTGGAGTGTTTGGAGTTTATAGAATGAAAGTACGACAAACAGTTGATAATCCAGACTCACAGTTTGTTGCAATGCCGCAAACCATTACTCCAGCTGGAATTGAACTTAACCCCCAAACAGAACCAATCCAAGAACCCAAACCTATAGTAGAAACATCATTGGATGCAGAAAATATCACAAATAGAGACAATTGATTATAAGAAATATTAATTTTTTAAAACTTTATCAATACTATTTGACATCTTGGCTAAAACTTGTTGTTTGCTGAGTTTGTCGCTTCTAATTAAAATAGCATCTTTTACTTTTATTAAGGGGCTATTTTTTCTTTTTTTATCTAAAGAAGTTCTGGCTTTTAAAGATTTTGTAACTTCTCTAAGTGGAACTAATTTTTTAAGATCTAGCCAACGCCTATTGGCAGCAATTCTTAAGCTACATTTAAAATAAAAAGCTAAGTCATATTTTGGATTTTTAACTAAAATCTTGCTAGCAATATCACGCCCTTCGACGCATACTCTATTATTCTTTTTAATCATTCTCATCTGTAATTCATTAACAATTTTCCTAACTTTTTTGTTTTTAGCTAAAATTGCAACATGACTAGATATTTTCTCCGAGTGGAGTTTATGTTTTGCTATCATCTTATAAGAAATATTTCTGAATTTTTTCCTCAAAAATGTAATCTTATTTTTAGGTTTTTCACTAATAATTAATTTACTACAATATCTGTAAAGAAGACCAGAATTAATCAATGAAAGTTTGTATTTTTTTGATACCAGTTTTGCTGCCGTACTTTTTCCACTTGCTGACTCACCATCACAAGCAATAATTAATTTTTTTAATTTAACCATAAGATTTAATAAACCATTCTATTAAAGTTTAAATAATAAAATAGTAAATATTAATTAATTTGATAATCTTAATTTATGAAACCTTTATTTGGATATCTATTTTTGGCCATTGGAATATCATGTGGTATTGCTGCAAACAGTTTTGCTAAAGTATCTGAGGGTTTTTCTAAACTAACCCCCTCTATCCTTTGTATTTTACTTATGTTTGTCACTATGTTTTGTATCGCAAAAGCTATGCATGCTCTACCAGTAGGTTTTGCCTACGCAACATACAGTGGGTTGACGGTTACAGGTGTCGTTTTATTTGCACTTTTAAAGTATAATCAAGTTCCTAATGTTTACGGTATCTTGGGGATTATATTAATTATAATTGGAGTAATTATGGTTAATTATTTAGGAAGTGTAAATTAAATTTATCATTTAGAAAAAATTTCTAAAACTTGTTTTTTATATTCTAATTTTTCTTTTTCTAATTTAAAAACATAGTTGTCAAAATTTTTAACCTCCATATTAAAATCAATAAATATTTTTTTTATCAATAATTTAATTTTATTTAAATTCTTTCTTTTCTCTTCAAATTTATATCTCTCATCAATTGAAACTGCTTCTTTATAAAAAGCGCTTCCTTCTTTATTTGTAATTACACAATTTCTCAATATAGCTGCTTCTCTGGGCAAATGATCTACTCCAGGATGAAAACCAAAATCCATATAAATTTTACTCTTTGACAAAATACTTATGACTTGTTTTAAATCAAAATTCTCTAAAGGAATAAATTTGATTGATGGATTGTCATCTATAATTCTTTTCATAAATCTTGAACTTTTTTTTGGATTGTAACAAATTATATTTTTCTTGTTTTCCAACTTTAATTTTTTTGCTGCATCAAAATACTCCTCACGAATATAATCTGAGAGAATATATGATTTTATTTTTTTTGAGTTTAATATTTTATATTGATAATATGATTGAGATAAATTCAAATCAAAATCATCTACTTTTAATAAATTTTTAAAAGGAAAATTCAGATAGATAGTTTTCAAATATTTTGGGAAACTTAGATTGCCAAAATAATTTTGGGTAATTTCATTAAAAAAATAAATCATTTTAAAAGGTTTTTTTATTAAAGATTTAATAAATTTCGGCACTTGAAAAGAATAATGTGTAATGAAAAAATTATCTAAACTTTGCCAATATAAAATTTTTTGAATATTTTTAAATTTTTTTGAAAAAGTAATTGCTTGATCAATTTCAGGTACAATAAGAATATTTCTTTTTGAGTCATCTATTTTATCTGTAATTGGTAGTTTATAAGTTTTAAAATTCTTATGAACAGGGTCTTTAGAATTACCAGGATAATAAAACATATAAAATTTCTTACCAAGTTTTTTAAATTCTTGTCCAAGCTGATGTAAATCTTTGGGGCCTCCAGTATCATGATTAGATGCACATAATATATAGAATATAGATCTTTTGTTAATTTTCATTTTCAATTATATAGTGTTAATAATTATATAAATTACATAAAACTAAAATATAAATTTTAAAAGAATGAATTTTATTAATAACAAATATCATAATTTACATAATGTTGCTGTAAACAATTTTGATAGATACGTTTCTGCCAAACCTTTTCCCCATATCGTATTAGATAATTTCTTTGAAGAGAATATTCTTAAAAAAATAATGGATGAATTTCCTAATAATTTAAACAAAATTGGTTTAGACTCAGATAGCGATCCACAAAAAAGAAAGTTTGCACTAAATGATTTTTCTAAATTTGGAGCTTATACTCAAAATTTGTTAAACTTCACCAATTCATTAAAATTTTTAAATTTCATCAATAAAATTTCTGGAATTCAGGAGCCATTAGTATCTGATCCTTACTTTTTGGGAGGAGGTCTTCACGAAATACAAAATGGGGGTTACTTAAATATTCACTCAGATTTTAATAAACATCATATAACTAATTTAGATAGAAGAATTAATGTTCTCATTTATTTAAACCCTAACTGGAAAAAAGAGTATGGTGGTTCATTAGAATTATGGGATAAGGATATAAAAAAATGTGTTACAAAAATTAATCCTATTTTTAATAGAATGGTTATTTTCGATACCACTGATTATAGCTTTCACGGCAACCCAGACCCAATCAATCATCCAGATGAGAAAATTAGTAGAAAATCAATAGCTCTTTATTATTATTCAAATGGAAGACCCAAAGAAGAAATTAGTGGTATAAAAGATAAACCACAATTCAAGAATAGACCTAATACAAAAGATGTTTCAGAAAACATCACAATTTACAAAAAATTATTTTGGAAGATTTTTTATAAAACAAAAACAAAACTTTAATATTTAAAAATAGATGATAAAGAATATTTTAAAATCTTTATTTGGGCCAATTAGGATAGGCGTAAATTCAAGTAAAACTCTTTTATTTTTATGGTTAAAAAAAGACTTAAAAAAAATAAATGGAGATATTGGTGTAGATTTAGCTGGAGGTTCGATGCTGAATAAAAAATTTTTTCATACAAGAAAATATATTTGTGTTGACCTAAATTTGGAAAAATTAAATAAAGGTTTATTTAACAATAAAGATGCTATTATCATCAATGATAAAATTGAAAATTTTATGATGAATACAGAACAACAAAAACCAAATCTTATTGTTTGTGTGCAGACTATGGGGATAAATTCTAAATTTGACCACACTAAGACAAAAGAAATCATAGAAATGATGTTTAATTTTCTAGAAAAAGATGGAAGTTTAATTTTTAATCTAGGTAATTTTCATTTAGATCTAACAAAAATAGAAAAAGAATTAAAACAATATTTTAATGGTAAGTTCAAAACTATAAATATCAATTATTATGGTTTTTTGAATAAAACTTCTAGTAATCCTAATTACCATTTTTCAAAATTTTTATTTGCAATTTTGATGGATATTTTTCCACCTTTAAGAACATTTTTTGGATTACAAAAAAATAATATTTATTTCAATTGTTATAAAAAGTTATAAAAAATTTTATAAGAATATTTATCATCCTAAAGTTTAGTTTTTTGTAAATTCAAATATTGTTTCAGCAATCTTTTTATAACCTTCAGCATTATAATGTCCAAATAATTCAAAGGGGAAAAGTTTTAATGGATTTTGTTCTTTTTCAAAGACTTCTTTGTGAATATCAATAAAAGAAATATTTATTTCATTTAAAAATATATTATAATTTATGATAATAACTTTTTAGATAATGAGTTCAAATTAAAGTTTCGTAATAGTTTTTTTATTGTTTTTTTAAACATAGCAACTTATCCTCTTAGATTATATGAACAAAGAAAACACAAGTAAACTCTGGAAAATTATTCAGGAAGCTGGCGATTATTTGATTGGTCAATTGCCTAATCACCCAAATCATCCAAAAGGAAGAAACCCATACGCCCATATTGCAATATGTGTAAAAAGTAAATTTAACTCAAGTTATAAAGATATTCCTGATGAGAAATATGATGAAGTAATTAAGTATATTGAATTTTTAAAACAAAATCCCAGTTAAAATTTATTGTTTAGGAAAATAATCTTTTAGCTCTCCCTCTCTATAAACATCTGCAGTACAACAATGAAGACCACCTCCAAACGCATATGCATCTCTCAAATCTACAGGGATGACTTCCATTCCTAATTTGTCTAATTGTTCTGCCTGATAAACCTCACTTTTTTCAACACAGACAGTTTTAGGATCAAGCACTAAGACATTCATAGACAGCCAAACAGAAGAATAACATAGTGCTGGAGGTTCATTATGTGCTGGTTGTGCACTATCAATAATTTGCCATCCATTATGTTCAAATAACTGTCTTTGTTCTTTTGGTAATCTTCTCTGAGGATTGTTAATAATCAATCCTTCTTTGATTGGAGTAAAAGTTGCGTCAATGTGAATAGGATACGGATCTCCTGGAAAATTAACAGCATGAACTCTATGATTTTTAAAATGTCTTTTTAACCAATTAATTCCTTTTAAATTTGTTGTAAATCCATGTTGAACAACTAAATCTTTACCAAATCTTAAAACATCAGCAGCATCAAATAAAGGCTCTTCATCTGTAGTTACAAAATATTTCTTTTCAGTCCATTCTAACCTTTTTTGAACACCAATTTTATCTGATAAATAATCTTTTCTATAGTCCGCATCTGTTAATCTTGGTTTTGGAGCAGACTCATGTCTCATATTAGGATCTTGATTATAATAATCTTTTAATAATGGTCGATAACATAAATACTCAAACCATCTACAACGATAACTCATAGTTGCCTCTAAAATTTCATTTCCAACAGTTAACAAAACATCTCTAGGGGGCATACAGCCAAACATTGTTTCAGCCTCCCAATCTGGAGTAGAAGTTTTTTGATTAAAATCAATTGGTGATGGTCTGTCAACTTTGACCCCTCTTTTTTCTAATAACTGTGAAAAATCATCTAACAGTTGATTAGCTTTATCAACTGTATCTTGAGTACGTGGACCAAACTTACCTCTCATGTCGCTATCTTCAGGAACTTTTGCGTCTAAAGCCGGTTCTGGAGCTGGGATGCAAGTTCCATCTGCCTTTCCAACAATTACGTGTTTTAATGGATCCCATTCATTCCAACTATTAACTATAGTTTTATTCTTTCTCATTTTGATTAAACTTTTATAATATTGTCTTCAGGCCCTAAAGGAAATTTTGTAATGTTTTCAGAACTATTTTTTCCAATTACTAAAATATCATGCTCTCTGTAACCTCCAGCCCCAGCTTTTCCCTCTGGTATCATTATCATAGGTTCCATTGAAATAACCATATTCTCTTTAAGTACAGTATCAATATCTTCTCTGAGTTCTAATCCTGCTTCTCTTCCATAAAAATGAGAAAGAACTCCAAATGAATGGCCATAACCAAAAGTTCGATATTGAAGATAGCCAAGTTCACTAAATAATTCATTTAACTCATGACAAATATCTGAGCACTTTGCTCCAGGTTTAATTAATTCTAATCCACGCTTATGAACTTTAATATTTGCCTCCCAAGCTTTAAGAGACTCATTGTCTACATGATCTAAAAATAAAGTTCTTTCTAGGGCAGTATAATATCCAGAGATCATTGGAAATGAATTAAGTGATAAAATGTCTCCTTTTTTTAATTGACGATTTGTTTTTGGGTTATGAGCTCCGTCAGTATTAATCCCTGATTGGAACCAAACCCAAGTATCCATATATTCTGCCTCTGGATATGATTTTGCAATTTCTCTCTCCATACGATCTCTACCAGCAATAGCAATTTCTAATTCAGTATTTCCTTCTCTAATATTTTTAATAATCTCCTCACCTCCAAGATCGGCAATTCTTGCTCCATTTTTTATGATTTCAATTTCTTCAGTAGATTTTACCATTCTTAAATTCATTAAATTTTTAGAAATATCATTAAATAATGAAAAAGAAAAAATTGATCTAACTTTTTCTCTCATATCTATAGTAATATGATCATATTCGAGACCAATAATTTTTGGATATTCATCTCTTCCAATGATAGATACTATAGCTCTTAAGAAATTATCTCTTTTCCAGTCAGTATAAACAACATTATCACAATGCGATCTTCTCCATGGTTGGCTTGCGTCAATGTTGGCTGAAATTGTTGAAATTTTTTTCTTTGTTATGATGCATCCATAGGGCCTGCCAAATGAACAGTAAATAAAGCCTGTGTAGTAAGCAATGTTATGCATTGAAGTTAAAATAACCATATCAAGATTGTTATTATCCATAACAGATCTTAAATTAGATATTCTCTGATTATATTCTTTATTGGAGAAGGGAAGTTTTGCTTTTTCTCCATTTTTTTTAGTAAAAAAATCAGGCCTTTCCATCTTTTTTCTCTCAATTATTAATTAAGTCCAATATATCTTTTATTCCATCTCATTATCAAACTGTAATAGAATAAAGATATAAATAAAAAGAAACCTCCAATTATTGTATTTGTGTCAGGCACTTCATTAATTCCAAATAAAGGTAGCCAAACCCAAAAAATTCCACCAATAACCTCTGTCAAAGATAATAAAGTTAATTCGGCAGCAGGAATAGCTTTAGACCCTATTGAATATAGTATCAAGCCTACACAAACTAAAGTACCATGTAATGAAAATAAAGAACTGTTATAGCTTGAAGCAAAAAAAACTTGTCCTTTAATTAGAATCATTATTGTTGCAAATACAAAACAAAATAAACCAGCAAAAGCAACTGTTGTAAATTTAGGTGTTTCAGTTCTCCATCTTAATGTAACAGAAAAAACTGAAAAACCCACAGATGATGTAATTCCAAAAATAAATCCTATGAGAGAGTTTTCCCCTGAATTTCCAAAAGCCATTATAATTATACCTATTGTTGCAATAACAATTGATATCCAAACATTTAGAGAAATTTGCTCTTTTAAAAAAATAAATGCTAAAAGTGCCGTAAAGAAAGGCATCGCGGCTAAACATAATAAGGTAATTGCTGCGCTTGTATTTGT
This sequence comes from uncultured Pelagibacteraceae bacterium, assembly GCA_902606445.1. Classification (GTDB taxonomy): domain Bacteria; phylum Pseudomonadota; class Alphaproteobacteria; order Pelagibacterales; family Pelagibacteraceae; genus Pelagibacter. The sequence continues at coordinate 12,919 of CACLGJ010000005.1, read as the reverse complement.
AATCGAGTAAATAAACGATATCATAGCGACTCCAAGCCCTGTGCCACCTAAAACACCAGACTTTCCTATTTTTAAATAATTTTTCCAAAACTTAAATCCTTCCTCAAAATACAAATAAAGATTAAGAATAATGAAAATAGTCAAGCCTCTTCCAAATATATACTGCCAAGGAACTTGATTTGGATTGTCCATATAGCGAACTACTAAAGGACCAAATGACCATAAAATTCCTGCAAATAAAACTACTGGAACAGCTATTTTTGGATTTTTTAATTCTAACATTCGCGGAAGATTAATTCTAAAAATTTATTACTACAACAAAATTAGATAGTTTAATCTAAAATTTTATTTGAAAGGTTGGGAAAAAAACAATCAATAATTTGACCTTTTTTAAATCTTGATTGCCCATTTGGTAGCACTGCCCATGTATTTGATTTTACAAATGAGTTAATTCTAAAGGATTCTTGGCCAGACAGCAGTTCCACCTCTAATTTACCATTTTTAGTTGTGTTTAGTTTACTTTTTATAAATCTTGTTAAATTATTCTTTTTTTCAAAACTATTTTTTAAACATGCTTTTATAGGCTTTTCATGCTGAAGATCTAAAATATTTTCAATAAATGGATAAACAAAAAATCTAAAACATGCAGCAGAAGAAATTGGGTTACCAGGTAAACCAAATATTGCTTTTTCTTTTCCTTTAATTTTAGCAAATAAAATTGGTTTACCTGGTCTTATAGCAACACCTTTAAAATAGTTTGATAATTTAAATTTTTTTACAATTTTAGGGATATAATCAAATTTTCCTGCTGAAACAGCCCCTGAAGTGATTATAATATCAATTTTTGATTTAATCATCTTATTTAAATACTTTTCAAAAATAAGCTCATCTTTATCTCTCAAAATTCCACCATTTATCAGGTTGAATGAAAAATTGTTATTTATAGATTGAATATAGTAAAAATTAGAATTTCTAACTTTCCAATTAGGAATTTTTGATTGATTGGTTATTTCATTTCCTGTTGAAAAAAACAAAATGTTTGGAATTTTTTTTACTTTTATTTTTTTAACTCCAAGAGTTTTAAGAGCTAAAATATGATTAGATTGTAATCTAGTTCCTTTTTTTACTATCAAATCTTTTTTTTTAAAATCAGATCCTCTAAATCTTACATTCTGAAATTTTTTAATCTTTTTATTAATTAATATATATTTTGGTTCTTTTTCATGTGGATAATAAATTATTTTTTCTTTTGGTATAATTGTATCAAAACCTTTGGGTAATAATCCTCCTGTCATAATTTCATAAGTTTTGAATTTTTGAAAATTTTTTTTTATTAGTTTATTGCCTGCGGCAATTGAACCTAAAATGATAAACAATTTATTTTTTTTTTTACTTAAATTTTTTGTATCTCCAGAATTAATTGCAAAACCATCAAAAGAAGAATTGTTTGCTGATGGATAATTTACATTAGAATAAATATCTTTAGCACTTATTCTGTTTAAACTTTTTGAACTTTCAATATACTCATCACTTATTAAAATTTTACCTTTTTTGATTATTTTTAATGCTTGGCTAAAGGATTTCATGTTTGTATTATATATATAAACACAAAAAAATAAATGGATTTAGAAATACTAAACATTGCTGCAGACACAGTTAATCACAAAGATATAAAGAATCATACCCATTATTCAAAATTAAAAAATTCAATGTGTGGGGACGAGATGAAAATAAAATTAATAATCAAAAATGAAAAAATAATTGATTTTGGATATCAAGGTGACTCATGTGTATATTGTCAAGCTTCTGCAAGTTTGTTATCAAAAATCTCAATAAATAGTAAAAAAAATAGAATTAATGAATTGTGTGATGCAGCTAAATTATATTTTAATGGTGATGTTAAAATTAAATTGATTAAATGGGGATATTTAAAAAAATTATTTAAAAAAAAAAATTTTTCTCGTAAGGAATGCATATTATTACCTTTTAAAACTTTAAAAAAAATAGTAACAAGCTAATTAAATGGGTAACTTAAAACAATCTTTATTAGCTGGTTTATTTTCTATAATTACTATTGGTGCGCTAACCAGTTTAACTTATAAAACTGATTTTGGTGTATTTTTGTTAGCTTCTTTTGGGTCGTCTATGGTTTTACTATACGGTTACCCAGAGAGCCCATTTGCTCAACCAAAAAATGTCTTTTTTGGTCATTTAGTGACCACGGTCGTTGGTTTGATTGTTTTACACTTTATTCCATTGCCACTTTATTTAACAATCCCAATAGCTGTTGGTTTTGGTGTTAGCTTAATGATTTTATTAAATATTACTCACCCCCCTGCTGGAGGTAACCCAATTATAGTGATAATTGGTGGAGTTTCTTTTGAATACTTAATCAGTCCAGTAATAACAGGTTCAATTATAATAATTATTTTTGCAATAATTCTTAACCGATTTATTTTAAGAAAGTCTTATCCAAGTCAAAAGTAATTCATTTACAGAGTGCTTAAAAATAATGTTAGTTGATAAAAAAAAATTCTAGCTGTTTTAATCTTTAAGAAATTATAAAATTATTTTCAATAAGCAAGCCTATTAGTATTCCTACAATTAATGCGAAAATTAATTTCTTCTTATTCACTTTTTTGTACTGAAGATTTTGTATTTTTAATACCTGATGATGATAATTTAGATTTTAAGCTTATTTTAAGATTTTCCCAAAGTTTGGCCATTCCCAAGGGTTCATAAATCATAAATATAATCATTAAACCACCAAATATTACTTGTTCTATTGATGAAATAATTGTGGCATCAATAGCTCCATGAAATACATTATTTCCTACTGAATTCAAAAGCACTGGGAAAAGTAAGATAAAAGCTGCTCCTATGAAAGCACCATTTATTGTGCCAAGTCCACCTAAAATACACATAAATAATATTTTAAAAGATAATTTAATATCAAAAGCAACTGGCTCTAGAGATTTAAGATAACAAAATGCAAAAAGTGCACCTGCTACACCGCAATAGAATGCACTTATAGCAAATGCCTGAACTTTGGTTTTTAATAATGAAACTCCCATTGACTCCGCAGCGATATCCATGTCTCTAACTGCCATCCAATTCCTACCAGTGCTACCTCTAGCCATATTCATCGCTAATAAAGTTAAAACTGTGGTAACAGCTAAACATACAAAATACATAGCTAATGGAGTTGTAAATGGTTTTCCTAAGATAACGATGTCTTGTGCAGTTATAATACCTGAAGAGTCATAGTTTTTAAACCAACCAAATTTATCTATCATCCATATAATAAAAAACTGCGAAGCTAATGTTGCTACCATTAAATAAATTCCTCTTACTTTTAAACTTGGTAGACCAAACAAAATTCCAAAAGCTGCTGCAATCAAACCTGACACTATTAGTGAGCCTACGAAACCAAGGTCAGGTACTCGCAAAATAAGGTTAAACATAGCAAAAGCACCAGCGGCCATAAAGCCAGCTGCTCCCAAAGCTAATTGTCCCGTATAACCCATCACAACTTGTTGTCCAATTGTAGCTAAGGCTAAGCATAGCCAAGGAATTAATATGGAGGTATACCAATATTCTGTTGTAATAAAATTTGGTATTACTAATACACTTAGAACCATACAAACAGCTAAGTTAGTTAGGTCTTTTTTTGTGTAAGTCATAAAAACTGGTTTCATAAATTAAACTCTCCTAATAATTTTTTCTCCAAATAAACCTTCTGGTCTATATAATAAAAAGAATATTGCTAATACGTAAGGAGCCCATCCCTCAATTGCTCCTCCAAAAAATGGTCCAATATAAACTTCCAATACTTTTTCAGTTGCCCCAATAATTAAGCCACCTATAATTGCACCTGGAATAGATGAGAAACCACCTATAATTAAAACTGGTAAAGCTTTTAATGCTAAATCAACTAGAGCAAATTGAACACCTGCTCTAGCACCCCACATACACCCAGCAACTAAAGCTACAACTCCGGCCGCTGACCAAACTAATAACATTATGTGCTTTAATGGAATTCCAATAGAGCTAGCTGCTCCTGCATCATCTGCAACAGCTCGTAGACCAAGACCTATTTTTGTAAATTTAAATAAAAGAGACAAGCCAATAATCATTAGAGCTGCCACTAATCCTGCGAAAATATCAAGCGCGCTTATGAATAGCTTTAAATTGTCTGCGATCCATGGCACTGGAAAGTCTCCTATGCCCAAATCAAGCCTTCTTACTTCAACTCCCCACGCTGCTTGAGCAAGTCCTTCAAGAACGTAACCTAGTCCGATTGTTGCCATTAGGACTGTATCTTCACTAGCATTCATCAGAGGTCTTAAAACTAATCTTTCAGTACAAAGACCAACGACCACCATTAAAAGAGCAGCCAAAATAAATGCAAGTACAAAAGGTATATTAAAATCTTGCATAAAACCGCAAAATGCTAATACCGAGAAAAATACCATCGCCCCTTGTGAAAAGTTAAATGTTGCTGAAGCTTTAAAAATTAGAACGAATCCTAAAGCAACTAAAGAGTACATAGTACCAGCAAGCAAACCGCCAACTAAAACTTCCATGAAAAATAGTAATTCATCAACCATATGTTTATCCTAGTGTTCTACTCCTAAATAAGCGTCTATAACTTTTTGATTTGCCATTATTTCATCTGGTGTTCCATCGCCAATAACTTTGCCATAATCAAGTACAACCACTCTGTCTGATATATCCATAACTACTCCCATATCATGCTCAATAAGAACCATAGTAGTACCAAGTTCATCATTTACTTTTAAAATAAATCTACACATATCTCTTTTTTCTTCAACGTTCATTCCTGCCATTGGCTCGTCTAATAAAATTATTGAAGAGTCTGTTGCAAGGGCTCTACCTAACTCAACTTTTTTTTGCAGTCCATAAGGAAGTTTTCCAACTGGTGTATCTTTAATATCTTCAATCTCTAAAAAACTAATTATCTCCTCAGATCTATCTCTGTTTTGTTTTTCCTCTTTTTTTACTTTAGGAAGTTGTAAAGCTACCTCAAGAAAATTTGTTTTTGTATGAAGTTTCCTGCCAACTAAAATGTTGTCTAAAACGGACATTCTTTTAAAAAGAGCTAAGTTTTGGAAAGTTCTAGACAAACCCATTTGAGCCATAATATTTGGAGTAATGTCAGGTATTTGTTTTCCCATGAAAGAAACTGTTCCTTGTTGAGGCTTATAAATTCCATTAATACAGTTTAACATTGAACTTTTTCCAGCTCCATTAGGTCCAATTATTGCTCTAACTTCGTGCTCAAGTACATTGAAAGAAGTATCAGTTATTGCCTTAACACCACCAAAAGAGAGTGAAATATTATTTACCTCTAATATTGGTTTTCCTATTTTAAATTTTCTTTCGTATGCCATCTTTAATTACTTCTTTTTTTTAAACTTTCTTCTTTAAGAACATCTCTAAAATTTTTTCTGCCTTTCTTTGAAATTCCCAAATACAATTCTTTTACTTTATCATCATTTAATAAACTTTGCGCAGTACCATCTAGCATAACTCTTCCCGTTTCAATGATATAACCGTAATCTGAATTTTTTAGTGCAACGTTAGTATTTTGTTCAGCAAGTAAAATACTGACACCCTCTTTTGTATTTAATTCTTGTACAATATTAAAAATCTCAGCAACTAACTGAGGTGCGAGACCCATTGTTGGCTCATCTAATAATAGCATTTTAGGTTTAGCCATCATTGCTCTTGCAACTGCTATCATTTGTTGCTCTCCACCTGATGTAAATGCTGCTTGACTTTTTCTTCTCTCTTTAAGTCTTATAAAATATGTGTAAATTTTCTCTAGTTCTTGATTAATATCCCCTTTTGAAAGTTTTCTTGAATATGCTCCTGAAATAATATTTTCTTCTACAGTTAAGTGACCAAAACACCTTCTGCCTTCTAACACTTGGACCATCCCGAGTCCGACCATTTGCGAAGGAGTTTGTTTTTCTATTGAGTTTCCATCATATTCAATTGAACCATTTGTAACTTTGCCTCTTTCTGAAGCTAACATGGTTGAAACTGCTTTTAATGTAGTACTTTTACCTGCTCCGTTTGCTCCTAATAATGCAACTACTTTTCCTTTAGGAACTTTCAAAGATACGTCGTGTAAAGCTAAGATAACATTATCATATCTGACTTCAATATTCTTTATGTCTAGAATGTTTGCTGAACTGTTACTCATTAAGCTTTCTTTTATATTAAATTAAATTTTATTTAAAGGGGGAGTTTAAAATAATTCGATTATTTAAACTCCCCCTTCGATTAGTATTAATTTATCTCTAAATTAATTAACCACATTTTTTTGGTGTAATGTTGTTCTCTTTAGCAAACTTAGCTGCAGATGCCTCTACTAGGCCTCTAATAAATGCAGGATCACCTGGAGCTTCCCAACCAGTTACCTGATTGAATTTAGTTCCATCCCACTGCATTACAGCAAACTTACCAGCACCTTCATGATTGGCACAAGAAATAGAGAATGGAGCTAACATTCCATCTATACCTAACTCTTTCATTCTTGATTCATTCATATTGATAGCTTCGTAACCATCTCTAAACTCAGCGCCAGTAACTGCCTTACCAACTTTGTTGTGCATTTTTTGAGCATTTCTTAAGCCCTCAATCCACATTACAGCAGCACCTAGTCCTCTGTTCCAGTAAACTGAACCAATCCTATTTGGATCAGCTAAGTTACCTTTTCCACTACCATATACTTTATCTTTGATGTTTTTAACTAATGGATATTCTCCTGGTAAAGCATTAGCAACAGCATAAGTTCCCTTAGCTGCATCACCTGCTGGATACATATCCTCTTCGGCAGCACCGAATGTTACATACATCATTCTATCTCTTGGGAAATTAATTCTAGCAGCATTAGTCATTGCTGTTGAATTCATTCCAGAACCTGCTCCCCAGAAAGTAACCCAATCAGGTTTTTCTTTTCTGATTTGCAGCCACTGAGATTGTTGTTCCAAACCTGGAGGTGGAATTGATATTTCAATTAACTCAACTCCCCAGTCGTTACAAATTTTTCTCATTGCTGGTAATGGCTCTCTACCGTAAGCAGAGTCAATGTGTAAGTGAACGATTTTTTTACCTTTCATCTTATCAATTCCGCCCTCGATCTCAGCCATAAATTTTAGTTTAACAGCTATTTGTGACCAATAATGACTTGCAGCATTAAATACCCAAGGCCATACTCTTCCATCAGCACCGTCAGTTCTTCCATAACCATATTGAGCTAAAACAACATTGTCTTTTGCCATACGGTTAATAACTGCGTATGCTCCTGGTGTTCCTAAAGTATCAAACACAACTATTCTCTGACCATCTTTTTCAAGTAGTCTCTGATAACACTCAACTGTTTTTACAGCGTTGTATTCAGTTTCACACTCTTGCCATGTAAGCATAACTCCATTCACTCCACCTGTCATATTGACATAATTCATGTAGTCAATTTGAGCCCCATAGTAACCAGTACCCATTGCTGAATAAGGTCCAACACGGCTACTTGCTACTGGAAAGTATTGAGTTTCAGCACCAAATACTTTTTGAGGTAAAGCGAGTGAAGAAAATAAAGCTACAGCTACTGTTAATGTAGATGCTAGCCTTTTTAACATTTTTGTTAACATTTTTCCCCCTGTTAAGTTAAAGTTTTAAAGATAAAGTTAAACATATGGTGGACGTTTCTGCAAATTTTAATCATTCCAATTCGCACATAAATGTCGCACACAACCTATAAGTGAAATCAACTTTGAATTGAATAAAAAATTTATTCACTCAGCTTTTCTCTTTCTGTTAAAAATCCTAATACATTCATTTGAATAAAAAATTAGTAGTAACAAAAATTTTTTTTAATTATTAAATTTGGGTTATTCTTATTGGTTTCTTTTAGATCATCGACAGTTTTATCTTAATGATCAAATTAAATGTTGCTCACTGAGCCTCTGCGAGTGACCATCTCATGATGGTTATTATAGGAAATATCTCTTTTGATCACTTATCAAGTCCTTAATATCAGGGTCTGTAATAATTATTAAAAATTCATTTTGAAAAAGTTTTAATCAAGTCAAAAATAATCAATTGCTTGAGATCCAAAAATGATGTTAGATGCCGTAAATAAATATAAATTATATTCAGGAGACTAAATGAAAATATTATGTATACTATATGATGATCCTAAAGGTGGAATGCCAAAATCATATGCACTTTCAGAATTACCAAAAATAGAGAAATATCCAGATGGAATGACTTTACCTTCACCTAAAGGTAGAGATTATACTCCAGGTCAATTACTAGGGTGTGTATCTGGTGAATTAGGACTAAGAAAATTTTTAGAAAGTAATGGTCATGAGTTAGTTGTAACTAATAGCAAAGATGGTGATGGATGTGAGGCTGACAAACATATTGTTGATGCTGATATAGTAATTTCACAACCTTTCTTTCCATATTACTTAACAAAAGAAAGAATTGCTAAAGCTAAAAATCTTAAAATGGCAATCACAGCAGGTATTGGTTCAGACCATGTTGATTTACAAGCCGCAATGGATAATAAAATTGATGTTGTAGAGGTGACTTATTGTAATTCTAGATCTGTAGCTGAACACATTGTAATGATGATTGTTTCAATGGTAAGAGATTACCATACCCAACATAGAATTGTGAACGAAGGTGGCTGGAATATTGCTGATGCTGTTCATAGATCGTATGACGTTGAGGGTATGCATATTGGAACTGTTGCTGCTGGTAGAATTGGTTTAGATGCATTAAGAAAAATGAAGCCTTTTGATACACATTTACATTATTTCGATAGACACAGACTACCTGAAAGTGTTGAGAAAGAGTTAAATCTTACATTTCATGAAACAGTTGAGTCAATGGTAAAAGTTTGTGATGTAGTAACTATCAATTGTCCACTTCATCCAGAGACAGAAAACTTATTTGATGAAGCAATGATCAGTAAAATGAAAAAAGGTGCTTACATTATCAACACAGCTAGAGGTAAAATATGTAATCGTGATGCAATTGCGAACGCATTAAAGAGTGGTCAATTAAGTGGTTATGCGGGAGATGTATGGTTTCCTCAACCAGCGCCTAATGATCACGTATGGAGAACCATGCCACATCATGGTATGACACCTCATACTTCTGGAACATCTTTAACAGCACAAGCAAGATATGCTGATGGTACTAGAGAAATATTAGAATGTTTTTTTGAAGGTAAAGAAATCAGAGATCAATATTTAATAGTTAAAGATGGCCAATTAGCTGGAATGGGTGCTCACTCTTATAGTAAAGGTTCGGCGACTTCAGGCTCTGAAGAAGCGGCTAAATATAAGAAAAAATAAAATTTAGTATTAGAAAAAAAAGCGGTTTATATTGTTATAAATCGCTTTTTTATGAATAAAATAAATTGGAATTTCAACAACACTTACTACAATCTACCAAGTGCATTTAGAGAAAATGTTAAACCAACCCCTGTAAAAAAACCTAAATTAGTTCTATTTAATAAAGATTTATCCTCTGATTTAAATTTAGATTTTTCAAAGGTAAGTGATAAAGAATTATCAGAATTATTTTCAGGGAATTCTTTACCAGAAGGTAGTAATAGTATTGCTCAAGCTTATGCTGGCCATCAATTTGGTCACTTTACTATGTTAGGAGATGGTAGAGCAGTTTTGATTGGAGAGCACTTATCAAAAGATAATAAGAGATATGATATTCAATTTAAAGGATCTGGGAAAACTGCATTTTCAAGAAACGGTGATGGTAGAGCTGCATTAGGCCCAATGTTAAGAGAATATATAATAAGCGAAGCTATGAATGGACTAAAAATTCCCACAACAAGAAGTTTGGCAGTTGTTAAAACAGGTGAAAATGTAATAAGGGAAAGTTATCTACCTGGTGCAATTTTAACTAGGATAGCTTCAAGTCATATAAGAGTTGGAACTTTTCAATATATTGCTGCTAGACAAAAAAATAATGAACTAGAAATATTATTAAACTATGTGATTGATAGACATTATCCAGATATAAAAAATTCTAAAAATAAAGCTACAGAACTCCTAACTATTGTTATGAAAAAACAAATCAACCTAGTTGTCAACTGGATGAGAGTTGGTTTTATTCATGGTGTTATGAATACAGATAATATGAGTATTTCAGGTGAAACAATTGATTATGGACCTTGTGCATTTATGGATGAATATGATCCAAAAACTGTATTTAGTTCAATAGATCAAACAGGAAGGTACGCTTACTGTAATCAACCCATTATTACAAAATGGAATTTGTCTAGGTTTGCTGAATGCTTAATACCATTGATTGACGAAAATCAAGATAAAGCCATTAAGATAGCAACTAAAATAGTAGATACATTTGAAAAAGTATATGAAGATAAGTGGCTTGATATGATGAGAGATAAATTGGGTTTAATTGGTGTAGACGATAAAGATAAATTATTAATTCTTGATTTACTTACTTGGATGCATCAAAAAAAAGCTGATTATACAAATACTTTTTGTCATCTAATGAATATTAAAATAAAAAAAGATAAGAGTTATGAAGATCAAGATTTTCAAAATTGGAAAAAAAGATGGAATGAAAGACTGAAAATTAATAGTAATTCTCCTGAAAAATATTTTAAATTAATGAAAACTGTTAATCCTCTTGTAATTCCAAGAAATCACAAAGTAGAAGAAGCACTTAAAGCTGCAGAAAAAATGGATTTAAAGCCTTTAACTCATCTATTAAAAATTTTAAAAGAACCTTATACAGAACAAAATGATATTTTTGATTATCAAACCCCTTCTCTATTAGATAGAAAATATCAAACTTTTTGTGGAACTTAAAACATCAAATGAAAACTAAATAAAAAATTTTGATAGCAAAAATTTTTTTCTAATTTAAAGAACGTAAGGTTCTGGCCTAGCTTCTTTGCCTAACACTCTTTCAACAGCCATATTAGAAATATCAATTGATTGATAAGAGCCAGTAGTAATTAATTCTGTTAATGCTCTTCCAATACCTGGTGCTTGCATCAACCCCCTGCCTGTAAACCCTGTAGCCAAATAAACATTTTCAAATTTTGGATGTTTTCCAACAACAGCATTATTATCGAGTCTGTTACAATCATAATAACCTGCCCATCCACCTGTTAACTTTAGTTCCTCCATCGCAGGTATTCTTTGAGCCAATGCAGGCCATACAAGTTCTTCAAAATCATCCCAGGCTGGCTCCAAATCATCTGCATCAAAAACTGACTTTGGGGATCCTGCTAAATATTCTTTTCCCTCTGGTCTCCAATATACTCCTGTTGTTAAATCTCCAGTTAAAGGCATTTCAGGAATATGTTTTGGGCACTTAACTCTAAATACCGTGTGCTTCTGCGGTTCAACTGGAATATCCTCTAATAACTCTTTTGTCCAACAACCTGCTGCTGAAATAATTGTTTTAGCTTTTATTTCTGATAATGATTTTATTTCACCTTTAACAAATTCAGCTCCAAGTTCCATCGCTTTACTTTTTAATGCACTATGAAACATAAAAGGATCAATCCATCCTTCGCTTTGATTATCAGTAAATGTAGCTGTTTCTATTCCGTCACTATTTATATATGGAAAAAATTTTGTTAACTCAGACCCTTTAATATTTTTTGTACCTGCATCACAAGCTTTATGGTTCTCTAATGCCTTATATTGTTCTTCTGCATGCTCTGGTCCAAACATTAATAAATATCCATTAGTCACCATACTCGCTGTTGGTTTAGGATTTTTTTCTGTTTTTAATAATTCTGGTATTTGGAAAATAAATTCTCTAGCATATTTACCAAGTAATATATTTTCTGTTTGAAAAAATTGTCTTCTAAAGCCACCTAATGATAAAGGGAAAGAAGCTGTTTTATATGTTGGGTCTCTTTCAATTACTTTTACTCTTCTCCCCTCTTTAGACAAGAAATATGCAGTTGCAGTCCCAATTATTCCTCCACCAACTATTACAACATCATCCATAATTAAGTATCAATAGGTTAAAATTCAGAAATAGTGCATAGGAACTCCAAAGTAAATAGGGAATCATTAAGTAAGCACTTACATTATTGACACGTTTAAATCTTAAAATTAGAATAATTATCAAACATAAAAGAATCATTAAATTAATAAGAGCTAATAAAATGTTATGAAAAGCAAAAAAAACAATACTCCAAGTTGTATTAAAAAGTATGTGAATAAAATAAATATAAATTGTATTCATATCCCTATTTTTGCTGTGCCAGTAAAGCCAAATAGCTAATGTCATCATAAAATATAAAGCTGTCCAAACAGGAGCAAAAATCCACTCTGGTGGATTAAAGTTTGATTTTATTAGTTGTGAATACCAAGGCTCCTTGAAGCTAATTGTCGCCAAACCCCCAATAAACGAAGCGGAAAACGTCAAAATGAAGAATAGTAGAAATGATAAAAATTTATTTTTTAACATATAAGTACTATACATCACAATAATATGAATAAAAAAACTATTTGGATTACTGGTGGAAGCACTGGAATTGGAAAAGCTTTAGCAATAAAGTTTGCTAATGAAGGTTGGAATGTTGCTATATCTGCAAGGAGAGTTGATTTATTAAATGAGCTTTCAGACAAATATGAAAATATCTCAAGCTTTCAATTAGATGTTACAAATAAATCAAAATGTGAAGAGGTGTTCAACAGTATAAAAAGTAAGTACGAAAATGTTGATATTTGTTTCTTTTCTACAGGTACTTGGGATCCTAAAAAAGAGAAAGATATAGATGTGGAACAAATGGAAAAAGTGTTCAGAGTTAATTTCTTTGGCACTGTAAATAGTATTAAAGCTGTAGAAAAATACTTTAAAGATA
>CACLGJ010000004.1 GCA_902606445.1 uncultured Pelagibacteraceae bacterium | reverse complement strand
AAACATATGAGGGCCTAACCATCAAAGGTAAACCGATTTTGTCAGCTATTTGAATAGCTTGTTTAAAGGTTTTAGCAATTCCACTTTCAGCCTGTTTTAGCTTCAGCCTATTAAGTAAATTTCTAAATCTATCTCTATCTTCTGCTAAATCAATTGATGTATATTGTGTTCCTAAGATTGGAAGTCTGTTATCATGTAAAAATTTTGCAAGTTTAATTGGGGTTTGACCACCAAATTGAGTAATAATTCCAACTAAGTTTCCTTTTTCTTTTTCTTTCTTGATTATATTAAAAACATATTCTTCTTTGAGTGGCTCAAAATACAATCTATCACTTGTATCATAATCTGTTGAAACTGTTTCAGGATTACAATTAACCATAATCGTCTCAAATCCACCTTCTTTTAATGAAAAACTCGCCTGACAGCAGCAATAATCAAATTCTATTCCTTGACCAATCCTATTAGGACCACCACCTAGAATAATAATCTTTTTCTTAGTTGATGGATCTGCTTCACATTCTGAATTTATTGAAAAATTTCGTTGATATGTTGAGTACATATAAGGTGTAAATGATTTAAATTCAGCTGCACAAGTATCAACTTTTTTAAATACTGGTAAAATTTTAAGGGCAGTCCTTTTTCGTCTTATTATATCTTCTGATGTATTTGTTAACTCTGATAATTTTTTGTCAGAAAAGCCTATTGATTTAATTTTATTAAATTCATTAAAATTCTTAGGCAACCCTTTGCTTTTAATTTTAATCTCACTGTCTACTATTTCTTTAATTTGCTCTAGAAACCATGGATCAATTTTCGATAGTAGGAATATTCTTTTTAAATTAATTTTTTTTCTTATCGCTTCTGCAACTAGTAAGAGTTTATTGGGAATATTTTCTTTGAGCTTTTTTTCAATTATTTTTTTATCTAAATCAAATATTCTATCTAATCCTGAAAAACCAGTTTCAAGAGACACCAATGCTTTTTGAAGAGATTCTTTAAAATTTCTTCCTATAGCCATTGCCTCACCAACTGATTTCATTGATGTTCCTAAAGTTGCAGGAGAAGTTGAAAATTTTTCAAATGTAAATCTTGGAATTTTTGTTACTACATAATCAATACTTGGCTCAAATGAAGCAGGTGTTACTTTGGTGATTTCATTTTTTAATTCATCCAAAGTGTAACCAACTGCAAGTTTTGCAGCAACTTTTGCAATTGGAAATCCAGTTGCTTTTGATGCAAGTGCTGATGATCTTGATACTCTAGGGTTCATTTCAATTACAACCATTCGGCCATTTTTAGGATTAATTGCAAATTGAACATTTGATCCACCTGTCTCAACTCCAATTTTTCTTAAACATGCAATAGAAGCATTTCTCATTATTTGGTATTCTTTATCAGTCAATGTAAGCGCTGGAGCAACAGTTACTGAGTCACCAGTATGTATTCCCATCGGATCAACATTTTCAATTGAGCAGATGATGATGCAATTATCTTTTTTATCTCTCACAACTTCCATCTCAAATTCTTTCCAGCCTTCTAAACACTCTTCAACCAATACTTGACTAACTGGAGACTCATGAAGCCCGCTTTTAATTATTTTAAGGTAGTCTTTCTTATTTTTAGCTATACCACCACCAAGACCTCCAAGTGTAAATGCAGGTCTTATAATTGCAGGAAGACCAATTTTTTTTAAAACTTTTGATGCTTGGTTGATATTGTTTACAATTTCAGATTTAGGTAAATCTAAACCAATGTCGATCATATTTTTTCTAAATTTCTTCCTATCCTCTGCATTGGCAATTGCCTTAGAATTTGCCCCTATGAGCTCAATCTTATACTTTTTTAAAATTCCTTTTTTCTCAGCTTCCATTGCAAGATTAAGTGCAGTCTGACCACCCATAGTTGGTAGAATTGCATCTGGTTTCTCTTTTTGAAGAATTTTTTCTAAAACTTCTGATGTTATTGGCTCTATATAAGTTTTATCTGCAACATCTGGATCAGTCATAATAGTTGCAGGATTTGAGTTAATTAAAATTACTTTGTAACCCTCATCTTTTAATGCCTTACAAGCTTGTGTGCCAGAATAATCAAACTCACATGCCTGACCAATGATAATGGGTCCAGCTCCTACAACTAATATTTTTTTAATATCTCTTCTTTTTGGCATTTTTTTTTATGTTGTTAATAAATTCTTGAAATAAGTAGACACTATCTTGTGGTCCAGGGTTTGACTCTGGATGGTATTGCACTGAAAATATTGGTCTGTTTTTAAGTCTAATTCCTTCAATAGTATTATCAAAAAGAGATTTATGAGTTACTTCAATTTTTTTTGGTAAAGTTTCTTCAACAACTACAAAACCATGATTTTGACTGGTAATTTCTACTTTATCATGCACTAAATTTTTGACAGGATGGTTTGCACCTCTATGTCCCAACTTCATTTTTTTTGTTTTACCGCCTAAAGCTAATGCTAAAATTTGATGACCTAAACAAATCCCGAATATAGGTAAATTTTTTTTAATTAATTTATTAAGTATTTCTATTGCATATTTTCCTGTTGCCGCAGGATCACCGGGACCATTCGATAAAAATATTCCATGCGGTCTAAGATCTAATATTTTTTCAGCAGAGGTTTTGCAAGAAACGACCGTTACTTTACATTTGAAGTCTGAAAAATATCTTAGGATATTTTTTTTAATTCCATAATCAATTGCAACCACATGAAAAGAATTTTTTTTATTTTTTTTATATCCTGTTTCTTTCTTCCAAGTTTTAAGGCCTCTCCAAATATAGTTTTTTGAGGTTGTTACAGTTTCTGCAAGATCAAGATTTTTTAATCCACTCCATTTAATGGTTGAGTTTGTTAATTTACTAATATTAAATTTTGCATTTTTTGAATAAGAAATTGTTCCCTTAGGTGCTCCTTTATCTCTAATAAAGTTTGTTAAACATCTAGTATCTAGTCCTGTAATTCCAACAATTTTATTTTTTTTAAGCCAAGAGTCTAAATGCATAAATGCTCTATAATTTGAAGGAGAGGTTATTTCTGAATTAAATATCACACCCCTTGTCCAGATTTTGTCAGATTCAACATCCTCTTTGTTAGTTCCAACATTTCCAATATGTGGGAATGTAAAGTTAATAATCTGACCCGCATAAGAAGGATCAGAAATAATTTCTTGGTATCCTGTTAGAGAGGTGTTAAAGCAAATCTCACCGGTCGCTTCTCCTGGGTATCCAATTCCAATACCTTTGAAAACTCTCTTGTTTTCAAGAACTAAAACGCCTGTGTGATTTTGAGATTTTTTTGAGTTTGTTTTTTTTGCTTTTTTGATCAATTACAACTCATAAGTTAAAGGTTAATACAATAATTGATTTATTATCGCAACAGAGATGTATTATAAAATTGTAAAAAAACAATTTTTCTTTTGAAGATTTTTTTCTTTGAAGTAGATTAAAAATATATGCCATTAAAAGAGACAATCGAAACTGAATATAAAAACGCCTTAAAAGCCAAGGATAAAATAAAAATATCAACTTATAGGTTAATTTTATCATCAATAAAGGATCTGGACATTTCAAATAGGTCTGGTCCAAATAAAAAAGAAACAGATGATGAAGACATAAAAAAGCTTCTGAAAAAAATGGTCAAACAGAGAGCCGAATCGATAGATATCTACAAAAAAAACAACAGGACAGATCTCTTAGAGGTAGAGCAAAATGAATATAATATTTTGACTGGATTTTTACCAAAACAGCTTGGTGATGAGGAAACTAAAAAAATTTGTGCAGAACTTATTTCTAAACTTGGTGCAAATTCAGTTAAAGACATGGGGAAAGTAATGGGTGAATTAAAAAAACTTTATTCAGATGAAATTGATTTTTCAAAAGCAGGTCCTCTCATTAAAGAATTATTAAATAGTTGATGAAATATCCTAAAGAATATCTTGATGAAATTAAAACAAGGTTAAAAGTTTCAACTGTTGTATCAAAGTCTGTTGTCTTAAAAAAAAGAGGAAAAGAATATGTTGGATTATCTCCCTTCAAAAATGAAAAAACTCCATCTTTTACAGTCAATGATGAAAAAGAATTTTATCATTGTTTTGCAACATCAGAGCATGGAAACATTTTTGATTTCGTAATGAAAATTCAAAATCTTAAATTCGGTGAGGCAGTAAAGCATTTAGCTCAATTAGCTGGGATGCAACCTTACATGTTTTCAAAACAAGATGAGGAAAGAGAAAAAAAATGGAAAGAGTACCAATCAATCTTTAGACAATATGTAGATTTTTACCATAACGAATTATTAAAAAATGAAAGATATTCTGTTGCAAGGGATTACTTAAAGAATAGATCTTTAACAAAAGATGAAGTTAAAAAATTTAAAATTGGATATATAGAAAAAAATCCAAATTTTTTTAAAAAATTAAAAAATAATTATAGTGAGCAAACTTTAGTCGAAACTGGTTTGTTTTATTTGGATGAAAAAAAGAAAATATATGTTGAAAGATTTAGAGGTAGATTAATATTTCCTATTAACAACATTTCAGGTCAACCGATTGCATTAGGAGGAAGGATAATTGAAAATCTAGACTATTTAGCCAAATATATTAATTCACCTGAAACAAATTTTTTTAAAAAAGGATCTAATTTATATAATTTAGATTTAGCTCGAAAACTTTCTAACAAAATAGATCACATTTATTTAGTTGAAGGTTATATGGATGTAGTTGGTTTAAGTAAAAATGGAGTCGACAATGTAGTTGCAAATCTTGGAACTTCTTTGACAGATAAACAAATTTTAACTCTTAACCAATTTTTTGATGATATCATTATCTGCTTTGACGGTGATGAAAGTGGATATAAAGCAGCATTAAGAGCTGCAGAGAACTCTATTAAAGAATTAAAACCTGAAAAACAAATTTCATTTTTATTTTTACCAGACAAGGAAGATCCAGATAGTTATGTTAATAAAAATGGCAAAGATAACTTTATCGATTTTACTAAACAAAGTAAGCTATCTATACATCAATTTATTTTTATTCATTATAAAAAACAATCAGAAAATAATCCTTCTTCGTTAGCAATTTTTGAAAAAAAATTGAGAAGTATTGCCAGTACAATTAAAGACGACTTTATTAAAAAATATGTATTAGAATATTTCTTGGAAAAAATTGCAGAATTAACACCACATTCTAACCAAAATAAAAAAAAGTTTTTTGTTAAAAGAACTAAATCATTAGATTTAACTAAGAAACACTTTAATGATAGCCAATCTCTTACTGGTGTAGAGCTTAAAGAGTTTTCTTTGTTATATCTAATAATGAATAATTTAAATTTGATACAAGCAAATATTCATTTAATTGAAAATATAAAGTTATTTACCGAAGTTAATAAAAAAATATTTGAACTAATAATCGAGAAACTGAAATCTGGAGGGCAAATTACAATTGAAAATTTAAAATTAGATAATCAATTATTAGAAAAGATAAATAAATTTGCACCCATCAAACATATACTTAAAAATCAAGCTAATGATGATCAAAAAACTATCGAATTATTAGAAGATATTTCAAGAGATCTAATGAATTATGATCTTGAGTATAGAATTCAAGAATTAGAATCGAAGTTCTCAGTTGACATGAGCGAGACTACATTTAATGAGCTAAAAGAGCTAAAAAAGAAGCAAAATATCAATTAATAGATTAAAATTAGTAATGGATTTTTGTTAATTTGACATTATATAAGATATCCAAATTAAATTTGCTGTGGAACGAATTATAACTAAATCATTTGCTAGACTGATGGGTAGAGGTACTCACAGAGGTTTCATAACCTATGAGGAATTGAACAAGTCTTTAGGAAAAAGAAACCTCTCTAATGAGAATTTATCTCAAGCATTTATTCATATCTTGGACGGACATGTAGCTCTTGTAGAAAAAAAATCTGATTACAAAGTTTTAAGAAAAAAAGAGTCGTCATCTAAAGAGGAGGGTAAAACTATCGAAAAAAGTGATGATCCAATCAGAATGTACCTGAGAGAAATGGGTGGGGTTGAACTTCTTTCTAGAGAAGGTGAAATTGCGATAGCAAAAAGAATTGAAGCAGGAAAAGATATAATGCTAATAGCATTATCGCAAAGCCCAATAACAGCACAACAGTTTTTTGAGTGGAATGGACAGCTTCAAAAAGATGAAATCTTAGTTAGAGAAATAATAGATATTGATACTAATTACATGGAAGATGAAAGCACAGGACCTAGTGCTAAACAAAAAAATGCTGGTGAAACTGATAAGGATGAGGGAACATCAGAAGATGATGATGATTTTAATCCTACACTTGCGGCAATGGAAACAGAAATCAAACCTAAAGTTCTTAAAACAGTACAAACACTTACAAAAGAATACAATAAACTAATTAAATATCAAAAAGAAAAATTAGACTGTGCATTAAACTCACAAACATTTTCACCAGCAAAAGAAAAAGGTTATGAAAAAATTGTGAAAGATATTTTAGAGAACATTAAATCTCTTCAATTGTCCCCATCTGTTTTAGAGGAGCTTGTCCAAAAACATTATATAGAAAATAAAAAAATCATTTCTCTCGAGGGTAATTTATTAAGATTGGCAATGGATAATAAAATTTCCAGAAGTGAATTTATCAAATTTTATATTGGTAATGAAATAAACCCGAATTTAAAAAAATTTTTAGACACAAATACTGTATGGAAACAATTTTTTATAAAAAATAAGGATGAATTTAAAAATATAAGAGAGAGATTAATTGAAATAAGTTATAAACTTGGAATGTCTGTAACTGATTTTAAAAAATTAGTTAGCAGAATTCAAAAGGGTGAAAAAGAGTCGAGAATTGCAAAAAAAGAAATGGTTGAAGCCAACCTAAGACTAGTAATTTCAATTGCTAAGAAATACACCAATAGGGGACTTCAATTTCTAGATTTAATTCAAGAAGGTAATATTGGATTGATGAAGGCTGTAGATAAATTTGAATACAGAAGAGGTTATAAATTTTCAACTTATGCAACTTGGTGGATCAGACAAGCAATTACTAGATCAATAGCTGATCAAGCGAGAACAATTAGAATTCCTGTACATATGATTGAAACAATTAATAAAATTGTTCGAACTCAAAGATTAATATTAAGTGAATTTGGCAGAGAAGCAACTCCAGAAGAGCTAGCACAAAAACTTAGAATGCCACTAGATAAAGTAAGAAAAGTTTTAAAAATTTCTAAGGAACCAGTTTCATTAGAAAAACCCGTAGGTGATGAAGAAGATAGTAGTTTAGGAGATTTTATAGAGGACACTAAAGCCCTTGCTCCACTTGAGCAAGCTATCAAATCTAATTTAGGTGAAGCAACTACAAAAATACTCTCTACACTAACACCGAGAGAGGAAAGAGTTTTAAGAATGAGATTTGGTGTTGGTATGAATACAGATCATACTTTAGAGGAAGTTGGGCTACAATTTTCTGTCACAAGAGAGAGAATTAGACAGATTGAAGCCAAAGCTCTAAGAAAATTAAAACATCCAAGTAGATCAAAACAATTAAAGAGTTTTTTAGAGAGTTAGAATTATCTTTTTATCATTAAAGTTTATGAAATTATGATAAATTTTAAAGTGTCTGATTCTGACAAAGTTATTAAAAATTATTTTTTATTTTTATTTTCTATAATCCCTTTAACTTTCATAATAGGTTCAGCAGCATCAGTTTTAAATATTATATTAATTGATTTATCTTTTATTATTTACATCATATCTAAAAAAAATTTTTCTTTTTTAAAATCTAAAACAATTTTTTACTTATTAGCTTTTTATATATATCTTATTTTTAATTCATTTATTTCAATTGAATTTAATCAAGGCTTTTTAAG
This sequence comes from uncultured Pelagibacteraceae bacterium, assembly GCA_902606445.1. GTDB lineage: Bacteria > Pseudomonadota > Alphaproteobacteria > Pelagibacterales > Pelagibacteraceae > Pelagibacter. Next base: position 43,461 of record CACLGJ010000004.1, on the reverse strand, counting down.
AAATTTTGGATTTATAAGATTTATAATTTTATTTGTTGCATTTAATTATTTTTTTATTGATAAAATTTTTTTTCATAAAGTTCTTAAATTTTGGTTAATAGTTATAAGTATAGTTTTGATTGATGTTTTTATTGAAAGTTTTTTAGGTGCTAATATTTTAGGTTATTCCGGTAAAAAATCTGGTTATGGAGTTAGAATTGTTAGTTTTTTTAAAGACGAACCTATAGTTGGAAGCTTTTTAAGCGGATTCTTTTTAATATTAATTGGTTATTTGTTAAATAGATTAAAAAATAAAAATTTATTTGTTGCTTATATTCTAATTGTTTTATTTTTATTTGCTATATTACTGACCGGCGAAAGATCTAGTACGATTAAAGCATTTTTGGGCTTAGGTTTGTTCTTATTTCTAATAAAATCAATAAGTCTGAAATTTAAACTTATCTTAACTTCAAGCATTATTGCTTTAATGTTAATAACAATAACAAATTCGTGGTTTTTAAAAATAAGATTTTCACATATTGCTTATACATTTATTAAAAAAGATACAATTTATTTTGATCTTTATTCATCGGGTTTACATGTTTTTAAAAACAATAAAGTATTTGGAGTTGGTAATAAAAATTATAGAGTGGAGACTTGTGATGAACAAAAGAGGGAAATTAAAGAATATCTTTGTAACACTCATCCCCATCAAATATATATGGAGCTTTTAGCGGAGCATGGTATTTTTGGTACAATTGCGATTATTTACATTTTATTTAAACTTGTTTTTTCAAAAATTATTAGTGTTTTTAAAACAACAAACTATCTCAAGTTAGGAACATTTACTTATATGTTATTTTTATTTACACCACTATTACCAAGTGGCTCATTTTTTAATAATTTTTTATTAACATTATTTATTATTAATTTATCAATCTTCTATGCATCTGATAAAGAAACAAATATATTTAACCAAAAAAAATAATTTAAAAATTTTTTCGGGCCGTTAGCTCAATAGTAGAGTACTGCATTGACATTGCAGGGGTAGTTGGAGCGTAACCAACACGGCCCACCATATTTAAAACATAGATTTTTTTAGAATTTTAAAAAATCCATTTGCCAACCAATGCATTTACAAAAGGATATAAATAGAAATAAAATAAAACATTGATGCTTGATTAACTTTTTTAATGGTATAAAAACTAGATTTATCAAAGGGCCTGTAGCTCAGTTGGTTAGAGCAGTACACTCATAATGTATTGGTCCCAGGTTCGAGTCCTGGCGGGCCCACCAATTTCATTTATTGTTAATTTATTTGTTTGAAAATTCTTCTAAACTTTTAAACAGTGCATTAATATCACCATCATTTCCACTTAAAACTGATGCAAATTCTTCTTTTTGTGTCCTTGCTAAACTTAAACCTTCAATAATCAAATCTCTTATTAATGGTTGATCTGGATTTTTTGTATAAATTCTCCAATCAATACTTATTTCTGGCCTTTCACTTGTAGCTTTGAGAGTACTATTTACAATAGTATAATTCTTATTCAAAATTTCTTTTGCATATACGTTTATTTCTGGATTAGTATATTCAGCCAGTCTGCTTGAGAAACTCTTTAAAAAGTATTTTTCAAATTTTTCTGAGTATTCCTTTTTTTCATCATCACTGAGATCTTTTCTAGCAGCGCCTAGAGTGTAAAGTCCAATTCCTTTAATATCTACAGTATCTTTTGCAATAGTTTTTAATTTTTCTATTTTTTCTGTTTTAGAGATATCCTCAGATAATAATTTTGATGCTCTATTTACAGTTGATTGTACAAATACGTCAGCTTCAAGTGCAAACACATTGTTAGTAATTAGGCTTATAATAAAAATTATTGTTAATAATTTTTTTTTCATTATTTAGAATGATGTTTCTAATTTTCTATTTCTTCCCAATCGCTATCGTTTTGAGTGTCTATAATTGTCTTAGTATTAAGAATTTTTTGTTGTCTATCTTGTAAATACAAACTTTTTACAGATGCATAAAAATCAATTGAATTATTTTCTAAATTTTCTATTGAATCATAATTTTTTGCTCTAAAATCAATACCTGAAGTTACTTTTGAAAAATAGAAATCAGATTCATTAAAATATTGGGTATCGTTTTTTACAGTTACATTATACCAAGCATCACCTCCAACAAAGTTTGTTAATGATGCCACAGTGTCTCTAGCCGTACTTGGACCTAACACAGGCAAAACTAAATAACATCCTGGTCCGGCTCCATGGACTGCAAGTGTTTGACCATAATCTTCTTTTTCATATTCTTCGAAACCTATTAAAGTTGCTACATCAATTAATCCCAAGATACCAAAAGTTGTGTTTATTACAAATCTTCCTGTGTTAACAACAGCTTTTTCAAATTCACCTTGTAATATATTGTTTGGAACTGTAACTACATTTGATAAATTATCTAAAGAGTTGCTTACCCCATTTTTAATTGGAGTTGGTAAGGTTCTATAAACAGAGGCAACAGGTTTAAAAACAATCTTATCTAAACCTTGATTTAATGCAAATGAAGCCCTATTAAATCCTTCCCAACATTCCTTAATTTCTGTTGGATCATTTTTTTTTAACAATAATTCACCATCAGATGATGCATTAACATTTCCTATTAACGCAAGAGTTGTAATTGTAATAATTACGAATTTTTTAATCATTGAGGTTCTTATATTATAATCTACTCTAAAGTAAATTAACATTTGATCTTAAATCAAGCATAAATGTGGCCAAAAATAACAAATAATTACTCTCCAAATTTTAATATACCAAAAAGATCTAAAAAAAAAATTAAATATATCGTAATTCATTATACTGGAATGAAAAGTGAATTAGCTGCATTAAAAAGATTATGTGAAGAAAATAAAAATGTAAGTGCACATTATTTTATAAAAAAAAATGGTGAAGTAATTAATCTTGTACCAGATGCATATGAAGCATGGCATGCTGGAAAATCAAGGTGGAATAATCATAATTCATTGAACAAAAATTCAATTGGAATAGAAATTCACAATCCAGGCCATAAAAATTTTTACAAAAATTTTTCCCCAAAACAATTAAAATCACTTAGGCTGCTGTTAAAAAAGTTAATTAAAAAATATAAGATTAATTTAAAAAATGTTTTAGGTCATTCAGATATAGCCCCTGAGAGAAAAAAGGATCCAGGAGAAAAGTTTCCTTGGAAAAAACTTGCTAGATTTAATCTTGCGCTATGGCATAAAATAAGTGAGATAAATCTAAAAAAAAATAGACTAAAAAAATTAAAACAGACTGAAGAAATAAAATTTTTAAAATATTTATATGCATTTGGTTATAAAAGAATTGAAGAATTAAATTGGAATTTAAATAAGAAAATTATTACAAAAGCTTTTCAGAGAAGATTTAGACAGAGTTTGATAAATGGGATTCCAGACAAAGAGTGTCTTTTAATCGTAAAAAACCTTTTAAAATCATAGTTATTAACTATTGAAAATTTTAAAGTTAATATTAGATTCAATAAGCCAGATAAATGACTTGTCGCTTTAATTGATTTAAAGAGGAAAGTCCGGGCTCCGCAAGGATACAGTGCCAGGTAATGCCTGGCGGGGGCGACCCTAGGGATAGTGCCACAGAAAATAAACCGCCATAACATGGCAAGGGTGAAAAGGTGTGGTAAGAGCACACCGGTTCTATTGGTAACAATGAATGCTGGAAAACCCCACTGGGAGCAAGACTAAGTAGAGGTGACATTGTGTAAAAACTAAAAGCCATCCTTGGCTAGTCATCAGGGTTAGTTGCTTGAGCTTCGGAGAGATCCTAAGCCTAGACAAATGATAAGTTTAAATGACAGAACCCGGCTTATAGTTTATCTGGCAAATTTTCTCTAAATTCTAGCACAGATGTTCTCGTTTTGACTCTCTTCTTATTTGACGTAATTGACTGTAATAATTAAATATTGAGGGTATTGACTCTATTTCTAAAAACCCATAATATCCCATATATTCCCAAATAAGGAATATTGAATTTTATGAGTTATGTTTTTATCGAGTTACGAAAACAGATTAGACAAAAAAGGAAGGGTGTCAGTGCCTGCAACCTTTAGATCTCACCTTTCTAACCTTGGATATAATGGAGTAATTTGTTACCCATCATTTAACAATCAATCAATTGAAGCTTGGCCACAAGATAGAATAGAAAAAATTTCAAATACAATTGATTCTTTAAATCCTTTTGAGGAAAAAAGGGATTTTTTTGCAACATCAATATTATCGGAAAGTATTAATTTACAGTTTGATAGTGAAGGAAGAATATCACTTACATCAAAATTATTAAAACATGCAAGGATAAAAAATAGCATGTTGTTTGTTGGTCAAGGCAAAACTTTTCAAATATGGGAACCAACAGCTTTTGAAAAATTTAAGGTTAATGCAAAAAAAAAATCGAACTTGAATCGGGCTGGCCTTAAATGGGATCATGAACTAAATAAATAATGAGGGGGAAAATAAAATGACAATTAATATAAGAACACCAGAAATAAAAGAATTACAACCACGACTCTTGGTTTTAGGAGTCGGAGGTGCAGGCGGAAATGCAATTAATGAAATGATAGATAACGGCATGCAAGGAGTAGAATTTATAGCTGTAAATACAGATGCACAAGATTTGAAACACAGTAAAGCAAAATCTAAAATTCAAATTGGTTTAAATTTAACAAAAGGACTAGGTGCTGGAGCTAAACTTGATATTGGTCAAGCCGCAGCTGATGAGTCTTTAAATGATATTGTAAATGTTTTGCAGGGTGCAAATATGGTTTTTATTGCTGCAGGAATGGGTGGTGGAACTGGAACAGGTGCTGCACATGTAATAGCTAGAGCAGCGAAAGAATTAAATATACTTACTGTTGGAGTAGTCACACTACCTTTTTTATATGAAGGCCCTTCAAGAATGAAAAGAGCACAAATTGGTCTTGAAGAATTGAGAAAACATGTAGATACAATTATAGTAATACCAAATCAAAATTTATTCAAAATAGCAAATGAACAAACTACTTTTGAAGAGTCTTTTAATCTTTCAAATAATGTTTTAATGCATGGGGTACAAAGTGTTACTGACCTAATGGTTAGACCAGGCATAATTAATTTAGATTTTGCAGATGTTGAAACTGTTATGGCTTCAATGGGTAAAGCTATGATGGGAACTGGCGAAGCTGAAGGAGAAGGTAGAGCGATGAAAGCTACCGACATGGCTATAAGTAATCCTTTAATTGATGACTATACTTTAAATGGAGCAAAAGGTTTACTAGTTAATATTACTGGAGGAAAAGATTTAAAACTTTTTGAAGTTGATGAAGTAGTAAATAAAATTAGATCAGAAGTAGAAGCCGATGCAGAAGTAATTATAGGCGCTATAACTGACGAGGCTCTTGAAGGCAAAATAAGAGTTTCAATTGTTGCAACTTCTTTAGATGGTCAACAACCTGAAAGCAAATCAGTGATTAATATGGTTCACAGAATTCAAAACAGAAATACAGGTTATTCTGATTTTTCTAATATTGGACCAACTGCATCATTTAATTTTTCAACTAACAATTCAAGTCCAGTATCTCATGGTGCGAACGCTTTAAAGCTTGAAAATGAAATTACTTCCGAGATGATTAATCAATCAGCAGTAAAAGATGATATTAATCAAGTTAATAATCAATATCATGAGGAACTACTAAAGAATCAAGAAGCTGAGAGTATTGTAGAAAATTCTTCTGACGAAAATGAAGTTTCATTTACTCGAGAGGCTACACAAGATGAAAACTCTCATATTGATCAAGAAGCAACACAAGATGAAAACTCTCATATTGATCAAGAAGCCAAAATGGACTTAAGTGAATTTGGAGTTGAGTCAGATGCTCCAGATTTATTTAACAACTTCAAAGAAACAGAAACTTTAAATCAAAATGAGTTACTGTCATCCGAGAATGATGATCAAGAAGATGATTTAGAGATACCAGCATTTTTAAGAAGACAAAAAAATTAATGGTCTTCAAAAAAATAAATGCAAGCCACCATAGTACAGGATGATATAAAACACTATCCAGTACTGCTAAAAGAGATTGTTAGCGTTATTACCCCTCAACATGGTGGCACATTTATTGATTGTACCTTTGGCCAAGGTGGATACACAAAAGAGATCTTAAAATATAAAAATACTAAAGTTCTTGGTTTAGACAGAGATATTGATAGCAAGAAAAAAGCAAAACAAATAGAAAATCAATTTCCAGATCGCTTTCAATTTAAAAATTTAAGATTTAGTAAATTAAATAATTTGAAGTTAAAAAATGAGAATATAAAAGGAATTGTATTTGATTTAGGTTATTCATTTGTTCAAATAAAAGACCCAAATAAAGGGTTATCTTTTAATTCAAAAGGAGAACTTAATATGATGATGGGTCTTAATGAGTTTTCCGCAGATCAAGTAATAAATAAATTAGAAAAACATGAATTAGAAAAAATTTTAAATTATTTTGGTGATGAAAGTGATGCTAAAATAATCTCAAAAAATATTATTAAATTCAGAGAAACAAAAAAAATTAATACTCAAGATCTTGTTAGTATTATTGAAAGATCAAAAAGAAAAAAAAATTTTAAGGTTCATATTGCAACAAAAACCTTTCAGGCATTAAGGATATTTGTGAATAAAGAAATTAGTGAACTAATATATGGTTTAATCAATTCTGCTAAAATTTTAAAAAAAAATGGTGTTTTAGCTGTCATAACTTTTCATTCTTTAGAGGACAAAATAGTTAAATATTTTTTTAAAAATCTATCTGAGAATAAAAGTGTTTCAAGGTATGAACCTAAAATTGAACAGAAACCACTATCTTTCTTAATGCCTCAAAAAAAACCAATTACTCCATCTGATCAAGAAATAATTAAAAATCAACCATCAAGATCAGCAAAATTAAGATATGTGATTAAAAATAATGACTCTTATGAAATAGAAACTGACATAGAGAAAAAATTTTCTAACTTTTTAGAAATTGAAAAATTAGGATCCAAATTATGATAAAATCCTTGGTTTTTTTGTTAATATTAGTTTTAATTGTATTTACATCATTCATTAAAAATTCAACAAAAGATTTAGATGAACAAATTTATTCTATTAGAGAAAATATATTATTTTTAGAGGACAGATTTAAAGACTCAAAATTGGAGTTTAATTATTTAAGTTCATCAGAAAAATTATTAAAATATCAAAAATTGTATTTTGAAGATACTCTTATTAAAAAAAAATTACAGGAACTCAAAACTTTAAAAATAATAGATAACCAAATTGTTGTTAATGATTTAAAAATTTCGGAAAAAGTTGATGAGTAGCAAAGATAGACTTATATTATATGAAAATGATAATGAATTTAATTATGAGAAAAAAAATAAAAATATTCATATAAGATTTAATCGAGTTGCTTTTATTTTTTTTATTTTTTTTATTATTTTTTTGATTTATTCAATTCATTTAATTCATCTTGGATCAAGAAATTCAAAAAATATAAATAGTGATAAATATAAAATTTATAACAAATTAAAACGGACAGATATTGTTGATAGAAATGGAAATTTTTTAGCAAAAACAGTAAGTTCAATAGATATAGGTATAAATCCAACTGAAACAATAGATCAAAAAAAACTATTATTAAATTTAGGTTATATTTTTCCGAACAAAGATTATCAGTTAATCCAATCTAAGTTTAATAAAAAAAAGTTTTTTTGGTTTGAAAAAAAAATTTCTGATGAAAATTATGAAAAAATCATGATGCTTGGAGATAAATCCATTAAACCAGAGGAAAAACTCACAAGACTTTATCCACAAAAAAACTTATTTAGTCATATTATTGGACAAATTGATGATGATAATAATGGCATATCAGGACTAGAAAAATCATTAGATGATCAGTTAAAAAAAGATAAAGATACTATTAAGCTGACTGTAGATAAAGATATTCAATATATTATCAGAGAGGAATTGCTTAAATATAACAAAATTTTTGATACCTTGGGGAGTGCAGCTATATTAATGGATGTAAATAATGGTGAGATTTTATCTTTAGTATCAGTTCCTGATTTTGATCCTAACCAGAGAGAAAATATTACAGATGTTAATTATATCAACAGAGCAACCAAAGGAGTATATGAATTTGGATCTGTTTTTAAAACTTTCACAATGGCAGCTGCATTTAACGAAAAAATTTTTGAACCAGAAAGTAAATTTGTTAATCTACCAAAATCACTAACATGTGCTGGTTTTCCAATCAGTGAATATGATAAAGAAATCCCTTCAGATTTAACTCTTGAACAAATTCTTGTACGATCTGGAAATATTGGCTCAGTTCGAATTGGTCAAGAAATTGGTGAAGAAAAATTTAAATCTTTTTTGAATAATATTGGGATAACAGGATCTATAAATTTTGATATAGAGGAAGTGGGAATTCCTATAAAATTTAATTGGGGAAAATGTCCATTGGCTACCGCCTCTTTTGGACACGGGATAACAACTACGTTACTACAAGTCGCTAAAGCATATTCAATAATTACAAATGGTGGTTTTGATATAAACCCAACTTTAATTAAAAATGATCAGGTTTTTAAAAATAATCAAATACTTGATAGAGATGTTAGTAAAAAAATATTACCAATTTTAAGAAAAATTGTATCAACTAAAGACGGAACAGCAAAATTAGCTAATGTAGATGGATATGAAATTGGTGGTAAAACAGGAACAGCTAATAAAATTGTTAATGGGATATACTCGAATAAAAAAATAAACAGTTTTATTTCAGTATTTCCGACCTCTAAACCTAAATTTGCATTAGCAGTAATGTTAGATGAGTCTCAAAATAATAAAGATTATATTTATGAATATAGAGATGGTTCAAATTTTAAACTAAAGGGAAGCCCAAGAAATACAGCAGGATGGACAACAGTTGAAGTTGTAGGACATATTGTTGAGAAGATTGGGCCTATTTTAGCCACAAAATATAATGAAATTAAATAAAAATGTATCTAGGAAATTTCATAGAAAAGTTAGAAAAAGAGCATTCTAGGCTTAACTTTTCTGGTTTTGCTTTTAACAGCAGAGAAGTTAAAAAAAATTATATTTTTTTTGCCATTAGGGGAAATAAATTTGATGGTAATAATTTTATTAATGATGCAATTAATCGTGGTGCAAGAATAATAATTTCTGAAAAAAACTTAAAGATAAATAAAAAAGGTATAAAGTTTATTATAAATAAAAATCCAAGAAAACTACTTTCAGAATTATCATATAAATTTTTAAAAAAAAAACCAAAAAATTTAGTTGCAGTTACTGGCACAAATGGAAAGTCATCTGTATCAGATTTTTATTATCAGATTTTAAATTTAAATAAAAAAAAATCTGCCTCAATAGGAACTATTGGTATTCAGTTTGAAAATAAAAATAAAACAATAACTAATACAACTCTTAATCCTATTAAATTGAGAGAAACCATAAACTTTTTAATTAAAAAAAAAATAAATAATATAATTTTGGAAGCTTCAAGTCATGGTTTAAAACAAAATAGGTTAGATGGTCTAGATTTTGATATTGGTATCTTTACTAATTTATCCCATGATCATTTAGATTATCATAAAAATATTTCCGATTATCTAAACTCAAAACTATATCTATTTAGAGAATTAATAAAAAAAAATGGTGTTATTATTACTGATGCAACAATTCCACAATATAAAATATTAAAGAAGATTTCAGATAAAAAAAATTTAGAATTATTAACGGTTTATAGTTCGAATTCTGATTTAGAATTACTTTCTCACAAATATGACAAAGACCAACAAATTTTAAGAGTTGGAATTAAAAATAAAAAAAAAATTATTAAATTTAGAATAAATTTAATTGGAAAAGTTCAAATTAAAAATGTTTTAATGGCAATGTTAGCTGCAGAGAGATGTGGTCTTAATATTAGCTCAGTTGCAAAATTAATGCATAAAATTAAGCCCACTGAGGGCAGATTTGAAAGTGTTGGTATGTTAAAAGATAATAGTAGGGTTATCTTAGATTATGCACACACTCCAGATGCACTTAAGATAGTTTTAACCAATATTAAAGAACAATTTCCTTATTCAAAAATTAGACTAGTTTTTGGTTGTGGTGGTGAAAGAGATAAAACCAAAAGAATCAAAATGGGTAAAATTGCATCAGAATTTGCAGATTTAATTTACCTAACTGACGATAATCCTAGAGGAGAAAACCCGAAAAAAATTAGAACTCAAATAAAAAAAGGAATTAAGAGTAAAAATCTAATTGAAATTTCAAATAGAAAATCGGCAATAAATAATTGTATTAATGATCTTTGCAGCGGTGAAATTGCAATTATTGCAGGCAAAGGTCATGAAAAAATTCAAGAATACAAAAGTAAAAAATATTATTTTTCTGATCGAGATGAAATTTTAGTCTCAATAAAAAATAAGAACAAGAAACTATTTCATGATTTTAGATTAAACATTATTCAAGAGAAAACAAAAATAATTTCTAAAAAATTTAAGTTAAATAAAATATCAATCAACTCTAAAGATTTAAAAAAAAATGATATTTTTTTTGCTATTAAAGGAAAAAAAAAAGACGGAAGTAAATTTTTGAAAGAGGCTTTTAAAAAAAAATCCTCATTGTTAATAACACAAAAAATTAATAAGAATATTTCTTTATCTAAACAAATTAAGGTAGCAAATACTTTAAATTTTTTAACTGAGTGTGCAAAGAATTATAGAGATAATGTTAACGCAAATATAATTGGTATTACAGGGAGTTGCGGCAAAACCACATTAAAAAAATTACTTGGAGAAAGTTTAACTAAAATTTCAAAAACATATTTTTCTCCAAGTTCATTCAATAATAAATTTGGAGTACCCTTAAGTCTATTGAATTTAAAACAAAATAAAAAATTTGGTGTTTTTGAGGTTGGAATGGATAAAAAAGGAGAAATAGATTTTTTAACGAAAATTTTAAAACCTAATTTAGCCATTATAACAAACATTAGCTATGCACATTCTAAAAACTTTAAAAATATACATGGTATTGCTGATGCAAAATCAGAGATCATTAACAATGTAAGTGATGGTGGAAGTATTATCTTAAATAAAGATGATAAGTTTTTTGAGTATTTAAAAAAAAGAGCTAACAAACAAAATTTGAAAATTTTTTCATTTAGTATAAAAAAAAAAAATAGTTATTCTAAATTTAATAAAATTGTAAAAATTGGTAAAAAATTTAAAATTTTTTTTAAGATAGATTCTAAAAAATATTTTTTCTATTCAAATAGTGATTCACAAAACCATATTCAGAATTTATTAGCTGCGCTAACAAGTATAAGTCTGTTCTATGATTTAAAAAATATTTCGAAAAATATTTTTTTAAATTATAAAATTCCTGATGGACGTGGAGATTTTTCAAAAATAAAATTTAATAGTAAGATTATTAATTTTATTGATGAAAGTTATAACTCAAATCCATTATCATTAAAAACAGCTCTAATTAATTTTGGGAATAAAAAAATAAAAAAAAATAAAAAGCATGTTTTGCTTGGAGATATGTTGGAATTAGGTCGCAATTCAATTAAACACCATATATCAATTGCCAAAACTATTAATAAATTAGATATAGATAAAATCCATATTTATGGAAAAGATGTTAAAAAAACCTACCAAGCTATAAAAAAACATAAAAGAGGATTGATCTTGAATAATATATCTAAAGTTAAAGATTTAATAAATAAAACATTAAATTCTAACGATTATTTGATGATTAAAGGTTCTAATTCTACTGGCCTTTTCAAGAAATCCCAATTATTAAAATTAAATAAATTAAATGCTTTATAGTTTTTTATTAGATTTTGTAGATATTTTTAGTTTTTTAAACGTTTTTAAATATATCACATTTAGAGTTGGCTTAGCTGTTTTTACCTCATTGATAATTGTTTTAATTATTGGGGGCCCATTTATCAAAATGGTTTCACATAAAAAATTTGTAAATCCTATTAGAGATGATGGACCAGAAGATCACATAATTAAAAAAATTGGCACACCTACAATGGGTGGTCTAGTGATATTAATTGGAATTATTTTATCGGTTTTGATGTGGGCAGATATCAAAAATATCTATATTTTATTTACATTATATATCTTGATTTCATTTGGTTTGCTTGGAGCCCTTGATGATTATAAAAAAATTAAAAGTAATAATTCAACTGGGATATCATTAAGGTTCAAATTATTAAGTCAAATTATTATCTCAATAATTGGAATTAGTTTTTTAACTTATTATCTTGATTATCAAGAATTTACATATTTATATTTTCCATTTTTCAAAGATTTATTTGTAAACCTTAGTTGGTTTTTTATCCCATTCTCTCTTTTTGTAATTATTGGGTCTTCGAATGCTGTAAATTTAACAGATGGATTGGATGGTCTTGCAACTGTGCCAGTAATTCTAGTTGCTGCTTGCTTTGCTTTTATTAGCTATGTTTCAGGCAATATTATTTTTTCAGATTATCTACAAATTATTTATTTAGAGGGAACAGGGGAAATTGCAATTTTTTGTGGATCTATCATCGGCTCTTGTTTAGGTTTTTTATGGTTTAATGCGCCACCAGCAAAAATATTTATGGGTGATACAGGTTCATTATCACTCGGAGGATCTCTTGGAGCAATTGGGATAATCACAAAACATGAGATTGTTCTAGCAATAACAGGGGGACTTTTTGTTTTGGAGGCTCTTTCAGTAATTGTTCAAGTTATTTCTTACAAGCTAACAGGAAAAAGAGTTTTTAGAATGGCACCTATTCATCATCATTTTGAAAAAAAAGGTTGGCCCGAATCTACTGTTGTCATTAGATTTTGGATCATTTCAATAATTTTAGCTTTAATTGGTTTGGCTACCCTAAAGTTAAGATAATGAATGATAATTTAAACATTTTTATAAATAAAAAAATTCTTATTTATGGACTTGGTAAAAGTGGCCTTTCATCAATTCATTATTTACGTAATAAAAAAAATAAGATTTTTTTGTATGATGATTATCAAAAAAATTTGATTTCTGCGAAACAAATAAAAAAACTTAAATTTGATGTAATAATAATTAGCCCAGGTATAGATATTAATAAATGCAAATTGAGTAAATTTTTAAAAAAAAATTCGAAAATTATTTATACTGATTTAGACGTATTTTACTCATTTAATAGAAATCAATGTATTACTATTACGGGAACAAATGGTAAATCCACAACATGTCAATTACTATATGAAGTTTTAAAAAAACAAAAAATTGATGTAAGACTTGGTGGCAATATTGGAAGACCAATCTTATCAATAAAAAATTTTAAAAAGAAAACAATTTTTATAATTGAGGCCTCATCTTATCAATTAGAATATAGCAAACTATTTAGATCAAAATATGCAGCCATATTAAATATTTCACCTGATCATTTAGAGAGACATCAAACTATACAAAAATACGTTAGTGCAAAATTCAAGTTATTGCAAAATCAGAGTCAAGACTGTTTTGCTTTTGTAAATAAAAACGACTCTAGGATTACATCAAAGATTAAAAAAACAAAATTTCAAAGTAAGATTATTATGGTTGATATTAATTTAAAAAAAAAATTTCTTAATAAATTTAAAAATGAAAATTTTTTATCAGGATCAAATAAAGAAAATTTATCATTTGTTATAAGTTTAGGAAAAGTTTTTAAAATTAAGAAAAAAAATTTAATTCAAACTGTAAAAAATTTTAAAGGACTTATTTATCGCCAACAAATAATTTTTAAAAACAAAAATCTTTTAATTATCAATGACTCTAAATCAACAAGTTATTCTTCCTCAACCGAAATTTTAAAAGAAAAAGATAATATATATTGGTTATTTGGTGGAATTCCAAAAAAGGGTGATAAATTTATTTTACCAAAAAATTTTTACAGAAATATCAAAGGCTATCTATTTGGAAGAAACAAAAAAAAATTTTTATCTGATTTAAGGAATAAGATAAAATTAAAAAAATTTTCAGATCTAAAAAAGGCTTGGATTGAGTTATCTCAAGATATAAGAAATGATAATTCAAAACATAAAACAATTCTATTTAGTCCAGCCGCAGCATCATTTGATGATTTTAAAAATTTTGAAGATAGGGGAAAATATTTTAACCAATTAATAGAAAAATATAAAAGTGTTAAATAATTTTTTTAATAATTTATCATTTTATAAATGGTGGAAGAATATCGATAGAATAATTTTAAGCTTCATAATAACTTTTTTATTAATTGGTTTATTTTTTTCTCTTGTCTCTACCTCGTTTATTGCATCAGACAAATTAGATACAAATAGTTATTTTTTCTTTTTCAAACATTTAATATTTGTTTTGTTGGGATTGATAATTATTTTTGTTATATCATTTTTAGAAACAAAAATTTTATACAAATTTTCAATTTATATTTTTTTTTTTACGTTTATTTTATTGATTTTAGTTCCTTTTATTGGAACTGAGGTGAAAGGTTCCAAAAGATGGATTGATATTTTTTTTTTCCCAAGAATACAACCTATTGAATTTGTAAAACCTTTTTTCATTATTATGCTGGCTTTAATAATTTCAAATAAAAATTTTTCTAATTTGTCACTAAAATTTATTTTTTCATTATTATTAACATTATTAATTGTTTCATTATTGATAATTCAACCTGACTTAGGCCAAACTTTATTAATAACCTCAAGTTGGATAACTCTAATTTTTGTTTCTGGAATTAATTTGATTTTCTTATTGTCAACCTCAATTTTAGTTATTGTTTTTTTATTATATTTGACTTTTTTTGTTCCAAAATTTGAATACATAAAAAATCGAATTTTATCTTTTTTTGATTCAGATACAGGAACACACAATTTTCAATCAGATAAGGCAATTGAGTCTATTACAAGTGGTGGTTTTTTTGGTAAAGGAATAGGTGAGGGCACATTAAAAAACAATGTACCAGAGGCTCATACTGATTATATTATTTCTGTTATCTCGGAAGAGTTTGGAGTTATCGTAATAATGTTAATATTGCTCATATTTTTAGCATTAATTTATTACATATTCAAAAAAGTAGAAAATGAGACAGATGATACTGCTAGATTAATCTTAATTGGTTCAGCGAGTTTGATATTATTACAAGCAATGATTCATATTGGGGTAAATATAAGATTATTTCCCACAACTGGGATGACTTTGCCATTTTTAAGTTATGGAGGTTCATCAATTATTAGTATTTCAATATTCTCTGGCATAATCTTAAATTTGACAAAAAGAAAAGTTGAACTTTAAAAGTGGAAAAAATATTAATAACAACAGGCGGGACAGGAGGACATGTAATACCTGCTCAAATAATTAAAGAACATTTAGAGGATTTTTCTCAAGTTTATTTTTCTACTGATGTAAGAGGATTAAAATATTTATCTTCACCTAATGATAAAACGATAATAATAAATACACCAAGATTTAATTTAAGTCTCAATCTACCATACAAAATTATTAAGTTAGGATATTTAATATTTAAATCTTTAATTTTTTTAAAAAAAAAAAATTTTCAAAAAATTATTTCAATCGGTGGATATATGTCATTACCTGTAATAATTTCTGCAATAATCCTAAGATTACCTATTTATTTAATTGAACCAAATTTAGTTTTAGGAAGAGGAAATAAATTTTTTTTAAATTTTGCAAATAAAATATTTTGTTATTCAAATCAAATATCAAATTTTCCTCAAAAGTATTTGAATAAAATTGAATTAATTAAACCATTAATTTCAAAAGATTTTTATAAATTACAAAAAAACAGGAATATAAATGATAAATTTTGTTTTTTAATATTTGGAGGGAGTCAGGGGGCCCAGATATTTGATGTTTTATTTAAAGAAATAATACCAGAGATCTCAAATAATTTTTCAATTAAGGTAATTCAACAAACTAACAAAGAAAACATTGATGGTTTAAAAAATTTTTATAACTCAATTGGTGTTGATAATAAAATTTTTGATTTTGATCAAAATTTAATTAATCTAATTAATATTTCTGATTTATGCATTACAAGAGCTGGCGCAACTTCATTAGCAGAGATCTCATTTTTAGAAAAACCATTCATAGCCATACCTTTACCAACATCAAAAGATAATCATCAAATGAAAAATGCCGAATATTATGAAAAAAAGGGATGTTGTTGGATTCTTGATCAAAAAGGATTAAATAAGAAAAATTTGTCAAATTTTATTATAAATTTATTAGAAGACAAATCAGAATTTATTAATAAAAAAACAAATTTACAAAAATTAAATTATGCGAACTCTTGGAAAAATATTAATCAAAAATTAAAAAAAATTATCAATGACTATTGAAATAGCAAAAAAAGAAATAATCCATTTTATTGGTATAGGTGGAATAGGGATGAGTGGTTTAGCCCTAATAATGAAAGGTCAAGGATTTAGAGTACAAGGTAGCGATATTAATAATAATAGAAATATTGATCGTTTAAAAAAAGAAAACATAAAAATTTATTTAGATCAATCAAAAAAAAATCTTAAAAATGCTACCATAGTAGTTATTTCTTCCGCAATTAAAAAAACTAATCCTGAATTGGTTGAGGCTAGACGAAGAAAAATTGTGATTATTAAGAGAGGGGAAATGTTGGCTAGTATTGTTTCTCTTATGAAAAATATTGTTGTTGTGGGATCTCATGGAAAAACGACAACAACATCTCTTATCACATCTATTTTTCAAGAGTCAAAAATTGATCCAACAATAATTAATGGTGGAGTAATAAATTCAATTAAAAATAATGCTAAATTGGGAAAAAGTGATTGGTCTGTTTTGGAAGCTGATGAGTCTGATGGCAGTTTCGTACATATTGCACCCACTTACTCAATAGTGACTAATGTTGATAGAGAACATATGGATTATTATAAATCTGTTAAAGATTTAAAAAATCATTTTATTAAATTCATTAACAAAACACCATCTTTTGGTAAATGTTTCATATGCAATGATGACAAAATTAATAGAGATTTAATAAAATTGATTAAAAATAAAAACTTTTATACCTACGGCCAAAAAGAAAATTCAAATTTTATTATAAATAATATTGATCAACGTAAGTCATTTTCTAAATTTAATCTTAAAGTAAAATTACCAAATAAGAAAATTTTGAATATTAAAGATTTAAAAATTCCTTTATTGGGTATTCATAATATAAGAAATGCTGTAGGTGCAATAGGAGTAGCTCTTACCATTGGAATCCCTATTCCAAGAATAAAATTAGGATTGATAAAATTTAAAGGAGTACAGCGAAGATTTAATAAAATTTTTACCTATAATAAAATTGATTTTTATGATGATTATGCTCATCACCCTACAGAGATAAAATTTGTATTACAAGGTATTAAAAAAGTTTTTAAAAAATTTGAAAAAGTTTGTATATTTCAACCTCATAGAGTCTCAAGACTTAAAGATCTTAAGAAAGAGTTTACTTGTGCGTTTAGAGATGCTGATACAGTTATATTATGTCCTATTTATTCAGCTGGTGAAAAAATTAAATTAGGATTTAGTTATGATAATTTTGCTAGAAAAATTATAAAAAATTCAAATGTTAAATTATTTATTGTTCAAAACAATTATGAACTAGCAAAATATCTTAAACAAAATATGTATGGAAAAAAAATTGTTGTTGGAATGGGAGCTGGATCAATCTCTAATTGGATAAAAAATTTACCAAATTTAATGAAATGAAAATTAGTGATTTAAAAGACCTACTTCAAGAATTTGAAAATGATATTATTTTTAATGCTGATTTAAAAAAAAAAAATTGGTTTAATATTGGAGGTAAAGCCAAATTTTTTTTTAAACCAACTGAACTGAAGAGTCTTATAAAATTTCTCAAAATTTTAGATAAAAGAGAGAAAATTCACGTTATCGGAGCAGGGTCCAATACATTAATTACAGACGAGGTATTTGATGGTGTAATAATAAAACTTGGAAAAAATTTTAATCGTCTTTCAGCCCTAAGTTCAAATATTATTATATCTGGTGCAGCTGTGACAGATAAAAAATTATCAGAATTTGCAGCAGAAAATCATTTAAGTGGATTTGAATTTTTATCCTGTATACCTGGAACAGTAGGAGGCGGAATAAAAATGAATGCAGGTTGTTTTGGAAATGAAATAAAAGATATTTTATTATCAGTGCAAGTAGTAGATCACTTTGGAAATATGTCGTTAATACCGTCGACCGAAATCAGTTTTGATTATAGGGGCAATAATTTATCCGATGATTTAATTTTTTTAAGTGCCTCATTTAAAGGAAAGAATGTAAGCTCAAAAATCATTCTAGAAAAAATGAAAGAATTAAAAATTAAAAAAAATAACAATCAACCAACAAAGATCAAAACAAGTGGAAGTACATTTAAAAATCCAATAAATGTAACGAAAAAGAAAGCATGGGAATTGATTAAAGAGTCTGTACCTTCAGATATAAGATTTGGAGATGCATGTATTTCAGAAAAACACTCAAACTTTTTTGTTAATAAGGGTAACGCAAAGTTTAGTGATATGAAAAAATTAATTAATTATGTTAAAAAAAGTGTCTTTAAGAAGACAGGTATTAATATAGAAAAAGAGATAAAAATTTTAGAAAATTGAAAAAAAAAATTCTTATAATTTCAGGTGGATTTTCAAAAGAGCGTGAAATAAGTCTTCAAACAGGTAGACAGGTTGCGAAAGAATTAAAAAAAAATGGATATAAAATTAAAATTTGTGAACCTAACTACAAACTTACTAATCTTGTTAAAAGCTATAAGCCTAATATAATATTCAATGCCTTACATGGACAATACGGTGAGGATGGATATATCCAATCAATACTAGAGCATATTGGTTTACCATATACCCATTCTGGAGTATTAGCCTCTGCGAAAGCCATGGATAAGGAGGTATCAAAAAAGATATTTATTCAAAATAAAATTTTAACTCCTAAGTATATTAAATATTCCTTTGATCAAAAATATTCAGTATTAGATAAAAATATAGAAAAAAAATTAAAATATCCAGTCGTCATAAAGCCATTTAATGAGGGATCTAGTGTAAATGTTTATATTTGTAATAAGCTTAATTTAAAAAATAAGTTAAAAAAACTTAAAGATTATAATGAAATTTTAATTGAGGAGTTTATTCCAGGAAGAGAAATTCAAGCTGCCATTTTGGGAAAAATTCAGTTAGGTGCTATAGAATTGAAACCCAAAAGAAAGTTTTATGATTATGAAGCAAAATATAATTCTAAGGCTAAAACTAAACATATTATTCCAGTTAATTTATCAAAGAAAAAATTTAACGAATTAATGAGTATTTCCCAAAAAACTCATAACTTACTAGGATGTAAGGGGGTAACAAGATCTGATTTTAAATTTTATAAAAATAAATTTTATCTTTTAGAAATCAATACACAACCTGGAATGACTAAACTTTCTTTAGTTCCTGAAATATCTGCTTATAAAGGTATAAGTTTTATTAATTTGCTTAAGCTAATTCTTAAAGATGCAAAAACAAATAAGTAGAAAGATAATATTTTATTTATTTATCTTATTATTTTTAGGAACTCTTAGTAACAAAGAAATATCAAAACTTAACTTAATAAAAACTAATAGCTTTGAAATAACTAGTTTAAGTAATTTTGATGACACAGAGATTGTTAATGATTTGTTTGAATATAGATTTAAAAATTTATTTTTTTTAAAAAGAAATGAAGTTATAGAGATTATTAAAAGTCATAAAACTGTAGATGATTTTGATATTTTTAAAAAATACCCATCGAATTTAATTATCAATATTAAAAAAACAAAATTTATAGCTTTAGCGAAAAAAAAAGGAATTTATTTTTACGTTGGATCTAATGGAAATCTTATAAAGAAGAAAGATGAAATATATGATTTACCATTTATAGTTGGTTATTTTGAGATAAATGAATTTTTAAAACTCAAAGATTCAATAGACAAGTCTGATTTTAATTTTTCTAATATAAAAAAATTATATTTTTTTCAATCTAAAAGATGGGATATTGAGACCGATGAAGGTATTATAATTAAATTACCACGTGATAATTTGGAAAAATGTTTTAAATTATTATTACAAATTATGAATGAAAATGATTTAAAAAATATTAAGAATATTGATTTGAGACAAAATAATCAAATAGTTTTAAATGGCTGATAACAAAAAAAAATTTTTTTTAATAATAAAACCAAACGATTTAGTTCTTAAAGGTATCAACGAAAATTACCAAACCTTTTTTAAAGAGGAGTTATTTAATGAAAACATTTTAGAAAACAATTTCAACATTCTGAAAATATTTTTAGATGAGAATATTTTTAAACTAGAAAAAAAATATAAATTATACGTAGAAGATATTAATTTAATAATTGAACACAAAAATTTTATCACCATAAATTTATCATTGATAAAAAATTTTCAAAACCTTTTAATACAAAAAGACATTTTAAAAAATGATTTATCAAATATAAAATATAGTGTTTTAAAATCAAATGCCGACTATCAATTGGCACATATGATTATTAATAGATACATTGTTGATGGTAATGAATTTTTGATATTACCAGAGCAAAGTAATAAAAAAAATATTTTTATAGAAATTAAATTTATTTGTTTAGCGAAAAATATAATAAATAATTTTCAAACAATTCTTTCAAAGTATCAAATATCTGTACAAAATGTTTCAAGTTATGAATATGTTAAATCCTTTGATACAGATCCAGATAAAAAAGATTGTATTTCTGTATCAGCTGATAAATTGATTCAGGGATACAACTCAAATGAGATTAATTTCATCAAAAAATATCCAAGAAATAGTGGTCTTTTTGAAAAGTTTTTTAGAATTTTTAATTAAAGTTGTATTTTACAGTAACATTTGTTGTTTTCTTTTATTTTCCATCACATTGTAAGTAATTCTCATGAGTTCATTAAATCAAAAAACTTTAAAAAATTCAGTAGAAATTGAAGGTATAGGCCTTCATAGTGGCAAGAACGTAAAACTATTAATTAAACCTTCAGAACCAGATACAGGCATAGTTTTTAAAAGAGTTGATTTGAAGAACAATAATTTAATATTACCGAATTTTTTAAATGTAACAAATACTTCTCTAAACACAACTATTTCAAATGAGGCGGGAGTTAAAGTTTCTACTATCGAACATTTAATGGGTGCATTATTTTGTCTTGGAATTGACAATGCTTTAATTGAAATAAATAATGAAGAGGTGCCTATACTTGATGGTTCTGCTATCGAGTTTGTTGATAAGTTGCTAGTAGCTGGATTAAAGACAAGTAATAAAGCAATAAAGATTATTAAGATTAATAAAAAAATAGAAATTCAAGAGGATGAAAAAAATATTTCTATAGAACCTTCCAAGCTTAGTTTAGATATTGATTTTGAAATTAGTTTCAAAGATGATTTTATAAAAACTCAGAAAAATAAAATAAATGTTTATTCGGATGATCTAAAGGATATTCTAAACTCTAGAACTTTTTGCCTTTATGAAGATATTGAAAAAATTAAAAAAATGGGTCTAGCAAAAGGTGGAAGTTTACGAAATGCAATTGTAGTAAAAGATAATGGAATAGTTAATGAAGGTGGACTTAGAAATAGCAAGGAATTTGTTAATCATAAAATATTAGACTGTATTGGAGATCTTTATACTTCTGGATATAGAATAATTGGAAAGATTAATTGTTCTCAAGGTGGCCATTATTTAACTAATAAAATATTAAGAAAACTGTTCAGTGATAATAAAAATTTTTCCATTAAAGAAATTAAAGAAAGAAATCTGCCTAATACCATTATTGATAAAAGTATATTAAGATCTATAGCATAATAATAATTTATCTTTATTATAAGTAAAATATAAAATTATGATTAGGTTAATTGTATTTATTTTTTCTGTTTCTTTGTTTTTTTCATCTTGTTCAAAAAATCAAAATGAAATTTCTGAAATTAAAGAAAATAAACAGGACTTAGAGATGATCTCTACTTATCAAGAAGCTTATGAAGCTCTTGAACAAGGCGATTTGTTTTTTGCTGCAAAAAAATTTTTAGAAGCGGAATTATCATTTCCACAATCTGAATGGGCACCAAAGGCGGCTTTGATGGCATCTTATACATATTATTCACAAAATTATTATACTAAAGCTTTATCTAACTTAGAGAGATATTTGATAACGTATCCAAACTCTAATGATATAGTTTATGCTCATTATTTGATTGCAATGTGTTATTACGAAACTATAGAGGATGAAAAAAGAGACTTTCAACCTATTTTTAAAGCTAAAGAAAAGTTTACTTTTATTATTGAGAATTTTTCAAACACAGATTTTGCAATAGATGCTGAGTTTAAACTTGGTTTAATAAATGATATTTTAGCTGCAAAAGAGATGTATATAGGCAGACATTATCAGAAAAAAAGAAAATGGATAGCTTCAATAAAAAGATTTAAAAATGTTTTAGAAAATTATGATAAAACTATATTTGTAGAAGAGGCTTTGCACAGATTAGTTGAAATTAATTATAAATTAGGGCTTGTAGAAGAGTCTCAAAAATATGCAAATGTTCTTGGTTATAATTATCAATCAAGTGATTGGTATGAAAAATCATATAAAGTTTTTAATAAGGATTATAATTTAGAAATTTCAAAGAAAAAAAATAAAAAGCCAGGTATAATGGATAAATTCAAAAATCTTTTTATTAAATGAGTCAAAAAATAATTGAGAAAGAATATAAAAAAAAAATAAAGCTATTAAATGAATATAATCGAAAATATTATAATGAAAATGCACCCATTATTACAGATTCTGAATATGATAAATTTAAAAAAGAAATAATTGATTTAGAAAAAAAAAATAATTTTTTAGATTTAAAAAATTCACCATCAAAATCAATAGGTTTTAAACCATCCAAAAATTTTAATAAGGTAAAACATAAAGTCCCAATGCTTTCACTTTCTAATGCATTTAGTGAGGTAGATCTTAAAAATTTCGAAAAAAAAATACTTAATTTTTTATCACAAATTAATAATTCAAATATTTCATATACAGCAGAGCCAAAAATAGACGGTATCTCAGCCTCATTAATTTATATTAATGGTAAATTAAAAACTGGATTATCTAGAGGTGATGGCAAAGAAGGTGAAGATATTACTTCAAATTTAGTCACTATAAAAGATATTCCCAAAATTATTCTATCAAAAGATTTTCCTGAGAAAATCGATATTAGAGGAGAAGTTTTTATACAGAATAGTGATTTTGAGAACTTGAAAGAAAAATTTGCAAATCCAAGAAATGCAGCATCTGGCTCATTAAGACAAAAAAATCCAGCAGATACAAAAAAAATACCTTTAAAGTTCATTGCATACACTTTTGGTTTTGAAGAAGGTTTAAAAGTAAATAATCAATATGATTATTTAAAAAAATTAAGTGAATGGGGATTTAAAACCAATCCATTAAACAAACTGATAGTAGGAATAGACAAATTATTGAAGAACTATAATGAAGTAGAAAAAAAAAGAGCAAGTTTGGATTTCGACATAGATGGTATTGTCTATAAAGTTAATGACTTTCGATTACAAAAAAGATTAGGTTTTGTTGCGAATGCACCAAGATGGGCTATTGCACACAAGTTTTCTTCAAATAAAGCGATTTCTG
Organism: uncultured Pelagibacteraceae bacterium; assembly: GCA_902606445.1. GTDB lineage: Bacteria > Pseudomonadota > Alphaproteobacteria > Pelagibacterales > Pelagibacteraceae > Pelagibacter. The sequence continues at coordinate 19,663 of CACLGJ010000004.1, read as the reverse complement.
AAATTGTTGACATAGATATTCAGATAGGAAGAACAGGAGCCTTGACACCCGTTGCAAAAATTAAACCAGTCAATATTGGAGGAGTCTTAGTTTCAAATGCAACGTTACATAATGAAGATGAAATCAACAGAAAAGATATAAGAGTGGGAGACACAGCAACTATTGAAAGAGCAGGAGATGTAATACCACATATTTTATCCGTAGATACTAAAAAAAGAAATAAAAATTCAAAGAAATTTATTTTTCCTAAAAACTGCCCATCTTGTGGGTCAAAAACAATAAAAGAATTTAATATAATCACAAAAAAAAAAGATGCAGTTAGAAGATGTTCAAGTGAGGGATATGATTGTGATAAAATTTCTATAGAAAAATTAAAACATTTTGTGTCGAAAGAGGCATTAAATATTGATGGTTTTGGAAAAAAAATAGTCGAAAGCTTTTGGAAATTAAATTTGATAAAGTTTCCACAAGATATATTTAAACTAAATTTTAAAAAGATTGAAAAATTAGAAGGTTGGGGAAAATTATCAGTTGAAAATTTAAAATATTCTATAAATGAAAAAAAAAGGATTTCTTTTGAAAGATTTATCTACTCTTTAGGTATTAGACATATAGGACTTGAGAACGCAAAATTATTATCTAAATATTTTGGAAAATTTTCAAATTTTTATGATTTATCTCAAAATAATAAATTTAGTGATCTATTGAACATTGATGGAATTGGTGAGACTCAAGTAAATTCAATAAAAAACTTTTTTTCTAATAAAATGAATTTAATAGTTTTAAATGAATTAGAAAAAATTTTATTTATAGATAGTACTACAAATATAAGAAAAAAAGGATTACTTAGTGATAAAACTTTTTTAGTAACAGGAAAACTTGATGGAATTAGTAGAGCAGAAATTAAATCTTTAATCGAAGAAAATTCAGGTACGACAGTGAGTAGTGTTTCAAAAAAATTAAATTATTTAATAGTTGGAGATAAGCCAACAAAGAGAAAGGTTTTCACTGCTAAAGAGCTTAAAATCAAAATAATTGATCAAGTTCAATTTTTAAAAATGTTAAATAAAACTAGCTAACCATTTTTTTTCTTTAGAATTCAAATATGGTGAGATTTTTGAGTAAACATTAAAATGATATCTAAATAAATAATTTTTTTCAGATGAATTTAAAAGATTAAAATTTATTAAATCTTTTTCAATTGGCGCTAATGTCAAATTTTCAAAAAACATCTTATTTTTTATTTCTTTAACATAAACTAAATTTTCAATACGAATTCCAAACTTATTTTCTTTATAATAACCTGGTTCATTACTTAAAATCATACCTTTTTGAATTTTGACTTTATTTATCTTTGAAATAGATTGTGGTCCTTCATGAACATTAAGAAAAAAGCCAACACCATGACCAGTTCCATGTGCATAATCTAAATTATTTTGTTTGAGATATTTTCTAGCTCTTACATCAATTTTTTTACCAATATTGTCTTTTTTTAGATCAGTTGTAGCTACAGCAATATGGCCTTTTAAAACATAAGTAAAAATATCTATAATATTTTGACTTGGTTTTGAAAAACAAATAGTTCTAGTCACATCTGTAGTACCGTATTTATATTGACCTCCAGAGTCACATAAAAAAATATCTTTTTTATCAATGGTTTTGCAATTATTTTTATTAGCACGATAATGAACTATTGCACCATTTTTTCCAGATCCAGCAATAGTATCAAAACTTGGATAAAGAAATTTTTTATTTTTTTTTCTAAATTTTTCTAGTTTATTTTGTGCTTCAACTTCTGTAATTTTTTTTTTATTGATTTTTTTTATCCAAAATAAGAATTTTGTTAAAGCTACTCCATCGATTATATGTGTTTTTTTCATATTATCTATTTCAATCTTATTTTTAATTGATTTTAAAAGATAGGTAGGATCTTTTTTCTTTAAGATTTTGAATTTAGATTTAATGATGTTTTCATAATAAATTGAGCATGAATTTCCATCAATAATAAAATTTTTACCTTTTAAATTTAAAACTTTTGTTGGAAATTTGTCTACATCAAGAAATTGATTCAATCTCAATACTTTATCTTTTAAAAGTTTTTTACATTTTTTAATTTTACTTATTAAAAGTATTTTTTTTGATTTATTTATTATCAATCTACAATTTGGTACAGGGCTATTAGGTCCATCACTACCTCGAATATTTAAAATCCATGCAACATTTTCTGGAGCACTTATAAAAATAAAATCTGATTTATTTTTCTTTAGAAAACTCGTAATTTTATTTAATTTAGAATTTGAACTTTCCCCAACAGTGTTTTTGTTAAGCGCATAAAAAATAGATGAATTATTAATTTTTTCTTTTTTAATTTGATCAACTAAATTTTCTTTAATAAATTTTATTTTGTTATACTTTAAAAAATATCTTTTAATTTGACTATGTGTGAAAAGTTTGGGATCAATACCTAATTTAAGATTTTTAAATAAGTTACAATTAATTAGTTTTTCAAAATTTATGATATTAAAATTTTTTCCTGATTCTATTTGAGCTTGAATAGTATATCTGCCATCGGTGAATAAATAATTTTTTTTTTTTAAAATAATTGCAAGGCCTGCTGAACCACTAAAATTTGATATAATTTTTAATCTATTAATTTTTGAATATTCAGTAAAAAAGTCATCATTTTTAGATACAATATAACCCTCTATATCGTACTTTTTAAATTTATTTCTTAATTTTTGTATTTTATTAGTCAATTTATTTTATTCTCTTTTGATACCTCATCCAACCAGGGCTTCTAGTTTCATTTTCAATTTCAAAATCTTGGTTAAATTCAAAATCTTCTATCTCATTTTTGTCTTCATCAAAAACTGAGTTTTTATCTAGATAATCGTTAGGTAGCTCGTCTATAAATCTTGATGCCATACTATCAATCCAGTCACCTTGATAGAATCTATTCATTGAAAAAGAAATTGATGCCTTCTTTTTTGCTCTAGTAATACCAACGTATGCCAACCTTCTTTCTTCTTCTAATCCATTTTGACCTTTTTCTTCTATCGATTTTTGATGAGGAAATAGCCCTTCTTCCCATCCAGGTAAAAATACCACGTCAAATTCTAGGCCTTTAGATCCATGCATAGTCATCATATTCACTTTTTGCCCATCCCAGTCTTGATCAATTGCTGTGGCCAAGGAAACATGTTCTAAAAAACTCTCGAGATTATCAAATTCTTTCATCGCACTTAATAATTCTTTTATATTTTCAAGTCGATTTTCATTTTCAATATCTTTTTTATTTTTCAACATTGCTGAGTAGCCAGACTCGTCTAATACAATTTGTAATAATTTTACATGATTAGTTTTTTTTATCTCTAAATCATTTCTCCATTTTGAAAGAGAGTTTAAAAAAATCGAAAGTCCTACTTTTGTTTTTGGTTTAATCATATTTTGTTCAATCATTTTTTTTGAAGCGAATTCAAGACTTGTAGAATTCTTCTTTGCAAATTCATATATTTGTTTTAGGGTACTATCTCCAATAGCTCTTTTTGGATTATTTACTATTCTTTCAAAAGCAAGATCATCTCTATGTTGATGAATAATTCTTAAATAAGCAACACAATCTTTGATTTCAGCTCTTTCATAAAATTTAGTTCCACCTAATATTCTATATGGTAATCCAATTTTTAAAAATCTTTCCTCAAACTCTCTAGTTTGAAATATTGCTCTAACTAGAATAGCAATATTATTGAGTGAATATTTTTTTTTAATTTTTTCAACTTCATCTGATATTCCAATAGCCTCATCTTTTCCATTTTTGTAACAATTTAAATTTATTAAGTCTCCTTCCTCCATAGTACTTTTTAAATTTTTACCAACTCTATTTTGATTATTGGAGATTAATTGCGATGCAACAGTTAAAATGTTTTGAGTAGATCGATAATTTTGTTCAAGTCTGATTACTTTGGTGTTATTATAAATTTTGTCGAAATCTAAAAAATTTTTAATTTCAGCACCGCGCCAACTATAAATAGATTGATCATCGTCCCCAACACAACAAAGATTTTTATTTTTTTCTGCTAATAGATTTAACCATCTGCTTTGAATGTAATTAGTATCTTGATATTCATCTACCAAGATGTATTTAAAGTTTCTTGAATATATTTCTCTAATATCTGAATTTTTTTCTAATATTTTTACCACATGTAAAATTAAGTCACCAAAATCACAAGCATTCAGATCAGTAAGTTTTTTTTGATAAATTTTATAAACAGGTAAAATATTTTTTTCGTAAATATCTTTATTATTTATTGTTACTTCATTTGGGTACTGCCCTTTATTTTTCCATTTATCAATTATGGTAAGAATATATCTTGGTGCAAGTTGTTTAATATCTATATTTTCTGCCTTACAAATGTTTTTAATTAATCTAATCTGATCATCAGTATCAATTATTGTAAAATTTGAATTTAAATTTACAGCACTAGCATGTTTTCTTAATAGTTTTGCACATATTGAATGAAAAGTTCCAAGCCAAGATAATCCGGTAGCGCTTTTACCAAGTATTTTGCTCACTCTAGATTGCATTTCTTTGGCAGCTTTATTGGTAAAGGTTACTGCTAATATCTGATTAGCATAAGCTTTTTTTTCCCTAATTATATGTGCAATTCGACTTGTTAGAACTTTAGTCTTGCCTGAGCCAGCACCTGCTACAATTAATAGTGGACCCTCAAGATAAGTAACAGCTTCAGTTTGAGAATCATTTAAGTTTTTAAGATATTCTAAGTTTACCATTCTGATTATTTATTTATAAGACTAATTTCATGTTTAAAAAAAAATTATTTTATAAAAAATTTACTAAATTAGTATTATCAATAACCGACAGAATAGAAAGTTTTTTTAATCTCTTTAGAGGATGGAGTATTGTTAAGGGTTGGAATATTGTCAAAAAGAAATATTTTAACGCATCAAGAGGGACAACTAAAAGAAATATATTTATTGGTTTAATATCAATATTTCTTGCTATAGTTGTTTATTTTTCGTTACCTTCTTTTTATGATAAAAATAAAATCAAAGCTCATATAGAAAATCAAATATTACAAAGATATAATTTTGAGATAGAATTAAATGAAAATCTTCAATATAATTTATTTCCAAAACCTAATTTTTCATCAAAGAATATTGAAATTATTTATGGAAATAAAATCATATCTAAATCAGAAAATACTAGATTTTTTTTATCCATAAGCGATTTTTTAAATTTTGATAATATTGATACCAAAAATACAATTTTCAAGGGGACAAAATTTAAAATAGATAAATCGAAATTAAATTTTTTTTTTGATTTACTTAACAATAACACAACAAATCAAAACATAGATTTTATAGATAGTAAATTTTTTTATTTAGATCAATATGATGAAGTAATTTTTTTGGCTGATATAAAAAGATTAAACTATTTATTCTTTGAAGATTTTTTAAATGAAGTTAAGACAAAGCTAAATGTATTTAATTTACCAGTTAATTTTTTATCAAGACATGATTTAACAAATAAAAATATTTTTACTGAAATTAATCTTAATTCTATTAAATTAAAAATTGAAAATAACCTAAATTATAAGAGTAATGAAATTGCTGGAGAATTAAAATTAAATTTTATAAATAATAGGGAAACAGTAAATTATAATTTAAAAAATAAAAATTTAACTTATGCAGCAACTGATAGAAATATTAAAGGCGAAATTAATATTAAGCCATTTTTTCTTTCATCTAATCTAGAATTTAAAAACCTTCAAATCAAAAAAATCTTTGATGAAGATTCTATAATAGTAAATCTTTTTAAATCGGAAATATTGAATAATATAAATTTAAATGGCAAAATAAGTGTTATCATAAATAATTTAGATGATTTAAAACATGTTGGTGCAGTAAAGTTTGACATTCAATTTGAAGAAGGGGTAATCTTTATTTCAAATTTAAATTTTATTTTTAAAGATTCTGTAATTTTCAATTTTAGAGATGTCAATTTGATTGTAGATAATGATCAACTCAAATTTATTGGTGATATAATTATGGATTTTAAGAATATGCAAAATTTTTATTCGTATTTTCAAATCAAAAGAAATTATAGAAAAAATATAGATCGAATTAATTCAAGTTTTGTATTTAATTTAGATAATAATTTATTTGAATTAAACCAATTAGAAATTGATGGAGTGAACAAAGAAATTTTAAGTCAATTTTTGAACGATCTTAATTCTAAGGAAAAAGATTTTTTTAATAAAGTTACTATAAAAAACACAATCAGAGATTTTTTTAGAGTTATTAGCTCGGGCTAATCATTTTCTTTGGATCAACAATTTTTTTATATTCCTTTTCATTAATTAATCCTGTTTTTAATGTTTCTGTTTTTAAAGTAGTGCCATTTTTTAGTGCTTTTTTTGCAATTTTTGCAGCATTGTCATATCCTATGTGAGGTGCTAGAGCCGTAACAAGCATTAAAGAGTTTTCCAAGTGACTCTGGATTTTTTTTCTGTCTACCTTAATATTTTTAACACAATATAAGGCAAAATTTTTTGAACTATCAGCAATTAAATCAATAGATTGCAAAACATTATGGGCAATAAGTGGTTTAAAAACATTTAATTCAAAATGTCCATGTGATCCTGCCATTGTAATTCCATTGTGATTACCAATTACTTTTACACAAACCATAGTTACAGCTTCACATTGAGTTGGATTTACTTTACCTGGCATTATAGATGACCCAGGTTCGTTTTCAGGCAATACTAATTCTCCATATCCAGCCCTTGGGCCAGATCCTAGAAATCTAATATCATTGGCAATTTTCATTAAACAAACTGCAGTAGTATTTAAAGTACCTGAAAAATTTACAATTTCATCATGTGCCGCCAAAGCTGCAAATTTATTTTTAGTTGGTTTAAAAGGGACTTTAGTAATTTTTTTAATTTCATTGATAACCTTTTTATCAAAACCTTTTTTACTATTAATTCCAGTTCCAACTGCCGTACCACCTTGTGCAAGAAAATAAATTTCATTTAAGGCATTTTTAATTCTAAAAATACAGTTATCTAATTGTGATTGATATCCTGAAAATTCTTGTCCTAAAGATAAAGGAGTTGCATCTTGAAGATGAGTTCTTCCAACTTTAACTATATTCCTAAATTGAGAAACTTTCTTTTTTAATTCTTTATTTAATAATTCTAAAGATGGTAATAGTTTATTTTTAGTTTCACTTGCAATAGCAATATGCATCGCAGTAGGAAAAACATCATTAGTAGATTGAGATTTATTGACATGATCATTAGGGTGTACAGGTTTTTTGGAACCTTTTTTACCACCTAAAATTTCAATTGCTCTGTTTGCTATAACTTCATTAACGTTCATATTTGTTTGAGTTCCAGATCCTGTTTGCCAAACTTTTAAAGGAAAATGCTCATCTAATTTACCAGATATAACTTCATTGGATGCTTTTATGATAGCTTTTGAAATTTGTGGTAGGATTTGTTTTTCTTTACCATGAACTATTGCAGCAGCTTTTTTAATAATAGCTATTGATCTGATTAAAACTGGTCTGACTAAAAACTCACCAATATCAAAATATTTTTTTGATCTTTGTGTTGAAGCTCCCCAATATTTATCACCAGGAACATTTATTGAGCCAATGCTATCGAATTCTTTTCTTAATTTCATTGATTAACAAGTAATTAATAAATTATTATAAATATACATTAATTTTATAAAACTTACAGGAGCAATATGTCAAATTTTAGTAAGGTTGGAACTTTCATGAAAACTTTTGGTCAGGAGGTAAAGGATAAACCTGCATTTAGTACAGATAAAATCAATAAACTAAGGATCGATCTTATTAAAGAGGAACTTGAGGAGCTTACTGAGGCTATGAATAATAATGATTTACTAGAGGTAGCAGACGCACTTACAGATATCTTGTATGTTACTTATGGAGCAGGGCATGCATTTGGCATTGATTTAGACAAGTGTTTTGAGGAGGTTCAAAATTCAAATATGAGTAAATTGGATGAAAATGGAAAACCAATTTATAATGAGTCAGGAAAAGTTATGAAAGGTCCCAACTATTTTAAACCTGATCTTTCAAAATTTGTAAATTAAATTTCTAATTTTAGATCTACAGCAGGAACGCTGTGGGTGATAGTCCCTACTGAAATTCTATCTACGCCAGTAGCTGCAATTAATTTTACTTTTTTAATTGTAACATTTCCCGAGGCTTCAGTTTCATAATATTTCTTTGCAATCTTAACACCTGCTTTTAAATTTTTAATACTCATATTATCAAATAAAACAGTATTGAATTTGAGACCTATTATTTGTTTAAGTTGTTTCAAATTATCAACTTCTACAGTTATTTTTTTTCCCTTCTTATTTTTAATAGCCAAAGAGACCAACTTTTTTATATTTGAGGAACCTATATGATTGTCTTTAATTAAATATTCATCACTTAAATTAAATCTATGGTTAGTTCCTCCGCCTAGTTTTACAGCATATTTTTGAATTACTCTTAAGTTTGGAATTGTTTTACGTGTGCAACAGATTTTACATTTTTTACCAGCCAATTTAACAAACTGGTTTGTTTTAGTCGCAATTCCTGAAATATGAGACAAATAATTCAAAGCAACTCTCTCAGCAATTAGTATATTTTGTGCTTTTCCTTGAACTGTAGCAATCAAAGTATTTTTTTTTACAGAAGAACCATCTTTTTTTTTAATAATGAATTTTATTTTTTTATCAATTAATGAAAAAGCATGTTTTGCAAATAAAAGACCACCAACTACAGCGTCCTGATTAGATATTAATTTTATTTTTATTATTTTATTATTTTCAACAAGATTTGAAGTTATATCTCCAGATGGAAATAAATCTTCATTAAGTGCAAGCTTGACAGTATTTCTTATAAAATTTTCACTAAGTTTTATTTTTGACACAAAAAGCTATCTACCAATAGCAACCATTTTTTCTACTGACAATCTTGCTTTATTGATTGTCTCATGATCCATAATAATTTCACCAGTTTCATTCTCTAAACAGTCTAAGATTTTTGGTAAAGTTATTCTTTTCATATGTGGGCAGAGATTGCATGGTCTAACAAATTCAACATTTGGATTTTCTACTTGAATATTATCACTCATTGAACATTCAGTGACCATCATAACTTTTTTGGGTTGATTATCTTTTACGTAATTAATCATTCCTGAAGTTGAACCAGCAAAATCACTTGCCTTGATAACTTCGGGAGGACATTCTGGATGAGCTATAATTTTAATTCCAGGATTTTTATCTCTAATATCATTAATTTCTTTTTCATTAAATTTATCATGAACCATGCAAATGCCTTTCCACGCAATAATTTCAACATCTGTTTGAGAGGCAACATATTTCGCTAAATAATCATCAGGTAAAAAAATTACTTTTTTAACTCCCAGTGATTTAACAATTTTTACAGCATTAGCAGAAGTACAACATACATCTGTTTCTGCTTTTACATCTGCTGATGTATTGACATATGAAACCACAGGAACCCCTGGATATTTTTCTTTTAAAAGTCTTACATCTTTGCCTGTAATAGATGACGACAAAGAACAACCTGCTTTCATGTCTGGTAATAAAACTTTTTTATTAGGACTCATTAATTTTGCTGTCTCAGCCATGAAATGAACTCCAGCCATCACAATTATATCTGCAGAAGTTTTTGATGCTTCAACTGCAAGCGCTAAAGAGTCCGCAGAAAAATCTGCTATACCATGATAGATTTCTGGAGTTTGATAGTTGTGAGCAAGAATAACTGCATTTTTTTCTTTTTTTAATTTATTAATTTTATGAATGTAAGGAGCATGCACTGACCACTCAATCTCAGGCATAACCTTTGATATCTTTTGATAAATTGGATCTGTTGCTTTACGGACTTCTTGTGTAAATTCCATGTCATTTTTTACCAATTTGAAAGATGATTGTCATTCACTTATTATGACACACAATGCGGTCGTGCTGAAATTGGTAGACAGGCACGGTTGAGGGCCGTGTGGACCTAGTCCATGAGAGTTCAAGTCTCTCCGACCGCACCAAATTTAACTATTATCCATCAATCCAATCAGGTTTTTTTATTTTAATAGCCGCCTCTTTTGTTTTAAATTCTATATTTTCTTCAAAATTTTTGTCCAGATATTTAATAAGTGCAAATGGATATTCTTCATTAATTAACACCTTACCGATTTCAATATCTTTATTGTAAATACTTTCACCTTCATACAATTTTCCATTAATCAAATTTATTGGAAATAGTCTTTTTGAAAGTTTGTTTTTTAATTTTATTCTTGCAGTATTTTCTTGACCTACAAAACAACCTTTTTTAAAGTCTATTCCATTTAACTCTTCATAGTTACACTCAATTCCAAATAATTTATTTTGCAACTTATTTAAATCTTTAGGGACTACCCCAAGTTTATGGCTTAAAGTATAATATTCTTTCAAATCAGCATCGTGCAAATCTAATTTTTTTAGAGATAAATAAAGCTTTTCTAAATTAATAATTAATCTTGCACCTAATAATTTATTTCTTGGGTCTAAGAGAATTGAATCTTCTCTGTACTTTAAAGTAAACCCAGGATTATCTTTAACTCCATCAAAAGTTAAAAATTTATCATATGAAAATGCAGCTACTACAAATTCGTTGCTAAGGTTTAGAATTTCAACTTTTGATCTTAATTTATAAATATTGAGCTGTTTATATAACCCATCTACTTGGGATTTCTCACAATCTATTAGATATCCAGTCTTATGTTTAATAATTATAAATTCATATAAAAATTTACCCTGAGGTGTTAACAAAGAAGTAAAACAACTGTTATTTTCATTTACTTTATCTATGTTGTTAGTGATGAGATTTTGAAGAAACTCTCTGACATCTTCACCATTAATGTAAAGAATTGCTCTATCATCTAAAATGTAAACATTTTTAAAATTCATATTTGATTGATTTATATTTATAATATAATAACTTTTTTCATAAATGTTAGATCTTATAATTAAAAATGGACAATGTTATATCGATGGAAATTTGAAAAATGTCGATGTTGCTATAAAAGATGGAAAAATTCATAAGATTGGTCAAATTTCGGGAGAAGCTACTGAGATAGTAAATGCAGAGGGCAAAACTATTTTACCAGGATGCATAGATACACAAACACATTTTAGAGAACCTGGATCGACTGATACAGAAGATCTTCACTCTGGAAGTAGAGCCGCAATTGCAGGAGGTATTACAAGTGTTTTTGAAATGCCTAATACAAATCCACCAACATCTAACATGAAAGAATTTCAAAGAAAGTTAGATCTTGCTAAAAATAGAATGTATTGTAACCATGCTTTTTATTTTGGAGCAACAGCAGAAAATTTAGATGATTTAGCAAGATTAGAAGGCCTAGATGGATGTTGTGGAATAAAACTTTTTGTTGGATCTTCAACTGGTAATTTATTGGTTGCTGAAGAAGATGATATAGAAAAGGTTTTTCAAAACGCATCGAAAGTTGTTGCAGTTCATTCTGAGGATGAATCAATTTTAAAAATTAACAAAAAATTAATCAAAGATGGAGATGTTCATTCACACCCAATTTGGAGAAGTGTAGAATGTGCAATTGCATCTACTAGAAGAATTGTGAGAATTGCCAAAAAGTATAATAAAAAAGCTCATATACTTCATATTACAACAAAGGAAGAAATTGATTTTTTATCTCAACATAAGGGAAATATTACATTTGAAATTACTCCACAACACTTAACACTCTATGCGCCAGATTGTTACGACAACCTTGGAACTTATGCTCAAATGAATCCACCCCTTAGAGATAAGTCACATTACGACAGATTATGGTACGCAGTGAAAAATAATTATAATGATACAATTGGATCTGATCATGCCCCGCACCTTAAAATAAATAAAGATAAAATTTATCCTAACACACCCTCAGGTATGCCAGGAGTTCAAACATTGATGCCAGTAATGTTAAATCATGTAAATCAGGGCAAATTATCATTAAATCAATTAATGAATTTTGTTTGTGAAAATCCTGTTAAAATTTTTGGTATTAAAAATAAAGGATTTATCAAAGAAGGTTATGATGCAGACTTTACAATTGTGGATATGAACAAAACTATTGAGATTAAAAATGAAAACATTGAAAGTAAATGTGGCTGGACACCTTTTCATGGTTTTAAATTCAAAGGAACTCCAGTTTTAACAATAATTAGCGGCAAAATTAAAATGAAAGATGGAAAAATATTAGGTGATGCGGAGGGTAGACCGTTAATATTTGATAAGTGATAAGTTTAATTTTGATATTTTTTTCAATTATTTTTTAAATATCAAAAAATATTTGTAAAATTTTATGGTAAAAAAAAAACTATTAATTTTCATGCCTATAATAGAGATTGGAGGTGTAGAGAAAAACTTAATAAATATATCAAATTTTTTAGTAAAAAAATTTGACAATATATCTTTAATTACAATTTCAAATAAATATAAAAATAAATTTGATAATAAAATAAATCTAATTTCATTTAGATCAAAGTTCTGGAATTTTTTGGGTAAAAGAAAAAAGTTTTTTTTTTATGTTTAATTCTTCTTCTTATACAAATTTTAAAAAATAACAATGTAGTTGTGTTGAGTTTTCAAGGAAATATTTATTGTACTCTTTTATGTAAACTTCTTGGGATTAAAATCATAGTAAGATCTAATACGGCTCCAGACGGATGGTCAAAAAATTTTTTTAAACTTATTTGCTATAAATATATTTTAGGATTAGCAGATAAGATTATAGTTAATAGTTTAGAATTTAAAAAAAAATTAAGATTTAGATTTAATATAGATTCAATCTGCATTTATAATCCTTTAGATACTAAAGATGTAATTAAAAGATCTAAAAATAATCAAAGTATTAAGATACCCAAAAAAAAACTAAACTTAATAAGTGTAGGCAGGTTAGTTGATCAGAAAGATCAGACGACATTACTTAAAGCAGTAAATAGAATTAAACAACAAATTGACTTTGATTTAATAATAGTTGGGGATGGAAGTAAAAAAATAGAATTATTAGACTATATTAATAAAAATAATCTTAGTAAAAAAGTAAGATTAATAGGAAGCAAGCATGATCCACTTAGACTGATTAAATTATCAGATATTTTAATACTAACATCTTTATACGAGGGATTACCAAATGTTTTGCTAGAAGCACAAGTTTTAAAAACTTATATAATATCCTCTGATTGCCCAACTGGTCCAAAAGAGATTCTTTTAAAAGGAAAAGCAGGTTCATTATTTAAAATCGGTGATGATAAAAGTTTATCTAAATTAATTTTAAATTTTTCTAAAAATAAAAGTAAGAATTTAAAGATGGTAAAATATGGATATAAAAATTTATTTAGGTTTAATTATAAAATTAATTTAAATAAATATTTTCAGGAAATTTATTCATTAATAAAATAATTAAAAAACATTTACTAAGACCACACCAATAACAATTAGAAATAATCCACCAATAGCTTGCCAGCTTAATGATTGGTTAAATATTATATATCCAAGTATTGCAACTGTAAAAATTCCAAGACCACTCCATGATGCATATACTATTGCAATTGGAAGTTTGGCAACGACATATGTTAAAAGATAAATTGCACAAAGATAAAATCCTGAAAGAGCAACAGTTGGTATAAGTTTTGTAAAATTTTGTGTCACTGGGATTAACATTGTACCTGCAACTTCAAAAAATATTGCAATTATTAAAGTAATATATGTTTTAAACATTGTTTAAAATTTTATGTTTAATTAAATCCTCTTTAATTTCATCTAAAATTAAAGGATCATCAATCGTTGGAGGTATTTTGTATTCAACATTATCTGCTATTTTTCTAATAGTTCCTCTTAATATTTTTCCAGATCTTGTTTTAGGAAGCCTTTTAATGACAATTACAACTTTAAATGCAGCAACAGGACCAATTTTATCCCTAACCATCTGCACACATTCCTTTGATATTGTTTCATTATTCTTATCTACACCAGATTTTAAAACTACTAAGCCAATTGGTAATTGACCTTTTAATTTATCAGAGATTCCAAGTACTGCACATTCGGCAACTGATTGGTGTTCTGATAATACTTCTTCAATCGCACCTGTAGATAATCTATGACCTGCAACATTTATAATGTCATCTGTCCTTGACATAATCCAGATATAACCATCATCATCAATATGCCCAGCATCGTATGTTTGATAATATCCTTCATAGTTAGACATATAGTTTTCTTTATATCTTTGGTCTGCATTCCATAGAGTTGGAAATGTGCCAGGAGGTAAAGGAAGCTTGACTACTATATCTCCCATTTCATTTGGTTTTGCTAATGATTGATCTGGTTTAATTATCTTAACATCATAACCAGGAACTGCTTTACAGGCTGAGCCGTATTTTGTCTGCATCATCTCAATTCCAGTACAATTTGAGCTAATTGCCCAACTAGTCTCAGTTTGCCACCAATGATCTATTACTGGAACTTTAAGCAAATTCTCTGCCCACTTGATTGTGTCTGGATCAGCCCTCTCTCCTGCAAGAAATAAACTCTCAAAATTACTCAAATCATATTTAGAAAAAAATTTGCCTTCAGGATCTTCCTTCTTAATTGCTCTAAAAGCTGTTGGAGCAGTAAATAATGATTTTACTTTGTAGTCTGAAATAATTTTCCAAAATGCCCCTGCATCCGGAGTTCCAACTGGCTTACCTTCAAATAAAACTGTTGTGCACCCTTTAAAGAGTGGAGCGTATACAATATAAGAGTGTCCAACAATCCAACCAATATCACTTGCTGACCACCAAATATCATTTGTATCTATATTGTATATGTTTTTCATAGTCCATTTTAAAGCAACAATGTGTCCACCAATATCTCTAACGATACCTTTTGGAGTTCCAGTTGTACCTGAGGTATATAAAATGTATGCAAATTCATTTGAGTTCATCTCAACACAATCAACATCCTGAGCATTGGAGATAGCTTCATCCCAACTTATTTCTTTTGAAGTATTTAAATTAACTTCTTGACCAGGTCTTTGAAACAAAATTATCTTTTCAATTTTATGATTTGCAATTTTAATAGCTTCATCAACTAATGGCTTATATTCAACTGTTCGCCCAGGCTCAAAACCACACGAAGCAGTGACTAATATTTTTGCTTTACTATCATCTATTCTACTCGCAAGCTCATTAGAGGCAAATCCTCCAAAGACAACAGAGTGAATTGCACCAATTCTTGCGCAAGCAAGCATTGCAACTACTGCCTCTGGGATCATAGGCATGTAAATGATTACTCTATCACCTTTATTAGCTCCTTGAGCTTTAAGAGCTCCTGCAAATTTCGAAACTTTTGACTTCAATTCATTATAAGTGAATTTGCTTTTATTTTTTGTGATAGGACTATCATATATTAAAGCTGTTTTTTGACCTCTTCCTTGATCAATGTGAATGTCTAACGCGTTATAACAAGTGTTTGTAACACCATCCTCGTACCATTTATAGAACGGGGGGTTAGATTTATTTAAAATTTTTGTAGGTTTTTTGAACCAAAAGATGTCTTCAGACACATCTTGCCAAAATTTTTCCGGATTTTTAATTGATCTGTCATAAATTTCTTTAAAATTATTTGGCATAAAAATTTGATTCGATTTCCCTATTTTTTGTGGTTTTTAAATCACAAATTGTATTTAATTTTAAAAAATGAGTAAAATCAATGTAAATAAATGACATTTAAACCTTCTATAAACCGTTTTAATTTGGTATTTAACCCCCAACTTTGGTTTAGGGAAGCCTGAGCCTAGTTTATATAAACTAAAAAGTAAAAACTAACTAAAGAGGGAGTTTTTTATGAAAAAACTTAAATTGTTTGCTCTTACAGCTGTTGCCCTAATGGGTGTTACAACTGTAGCAAACGCTGCGACCACTATGTTAGCTCAAGATGACTTCGTTGGAATATCTTTTTGGATAATTTCAATGGGTATGTTGGCTGCAACAGCTTTTTTCTTTATGGAAAGAAGTTCTGTAAATCCAGCATGGAAGACATCGGTAACAGTAGCTGGTCTAGTAACTGGTATTGCATTTATCCATTACATGTACATGAGAGATGTATGGGTAAGCACTGGCGATTCACCAACGGTATATAGATATATTGACTGGTTAATTACTGTGCCATTACAGATGATAGAATTCTACTTAATTCTAGTAGCTGTAAGAAAAGCAAACTCTGGAATTTTCTGGAGATTGTTAATTGGTTCATTAGTAATGTTAATCGGTGGATATTTAGGAGAAGCTGGATACATCAACGCTACACTTGGTTTTATTATCGGTATGGCAGGTTGGGTATACATTCTTTATGAAATATTCTCAGGCGAAGCTGGTAAAGCTGCTAATAAGAGTGGAAACAAAGCTCTTGTAACTGCATTTGGTGCGATGAGGATGATCGTAACAGTAGGTTGGGCGATTTACCCATTAGGTTATGTATTTGGTTACCTAACAGGTGGTGTAGATGCTAACACGCTAAACGTAGTTTACAACTTAGCTGACTTCATTAACAAAATTGCATTCGGTCTAGTAATCTGGGCTGCTGCAGTAAGTTCTGGAGCTGGCGCAAGAGCAAGATAATTACACTTAGTAATTAATTAATTTTAGGGCGAG
Source organism: uncultured Pelagibacteraceae bacterium (assembly GCA_902606445.1). Classification (GTDB taxonomy): domain Bacteria; phylum Pseudomonadota; class Alphaproteobacteria; order Pelagibacterales; family Pelagibacteraceae; genus Pelagibacter. The sequence continues at coordinate 2,896 of CACLGJ010000004.1, read as the reverse complement.
TATGTTTTTCACATACTTGCCCTATTTTTTTGCATAACTATATAATACCCATGGCAAAAATAACTTACGTCACTAATGATAATCAAGTCCATACAGTTGAAGTTCAAAACGGCTTAACCGTGATGGAAGGTGCAGTTCAAAATGACATTCCAGGTATCGATGCAGATTGTGGAGGAGGGATGGCTTGTGCGACATGTCATGTGTATGTTAAGGAAAATTGGTTTGATAAGATTGCTCCAAAAGAAGATGGAGAAGAAGACATGCTAGATATGGCATTTGAACCGAAAAAAAATAGTAGACTAAGTTGTCAAATAATAGTTTCTGATGAACTAGATGGTCTAACAATTAACATTCCATCGAAACAAAGTTAAATGAATAAAACAGATGCATTAATTATTGGAGCAGGGCCAACAGGTTTATTCACAGCACATCAATTAAAACTAATTGGTTTGGATTGTGAGATAGTTGATAATTTAGATAAAATTGGTGGACAATGTATAGAGCTTTATCCAGATAAACCTATTTATGATATCCCAGCTGTCCCTGAATGCACTGGAGAAGAATTAACTAATAACCTAATAAACCAAATAAAACCTTTTGATATAAAATTTCACTTAAGCGAAAGAGTAGACGAATTAAGAAAAGAAGGAAACAACTGGATTGTAAAAACAAATAATGGGACAACTTTTTTAACACCAAATGTAATTATAGCGGGTGGCGTTGGTTCATTTGAACCAAGAAAATTTCCAGTTAAAGAATGTGAAAAATTTGAAAATAAGTCGGTATTTTATTCAATAAAAGATAAAAATATATTTAAGGATAAGATAGTAACAATATTTGGTGGAGGTGATAGTGCTTTAGATTGGGCGGTAGAATTATCAAAAAACTCAAAAGTAAACTTAGTTCATAGAAGAGATGATTTCAGAGGAGCACAGGCGACTGTTGATAAGATACATGAATTAAGCAAAGAGGGTAAAATAAATCTTTTTACTAAATACCAAATGACTTCAATCAAAGGTAATGGACAATTAGAAAGCATTGAAATTAAAAATGATAATAAAGATATAAAAAACATTAAAACAGATTATGTGCTTGGTTTTTTTGGTTTAATTATGCAGCTGGGTCCAATAGCAAACTGGGGACTTAATATTGATAAAAAAACAATTGAGGTAGACACAGAAAGATTTGAAACAAAGCAAAAAGGGATTTATGCTGTTGGGGATATATGTAACTATCCTGGAAAGTTAAAGTTAATTTTATCAGGCTTTCATGAAGGGGCATTAGCTGCAAGGGCATGTTTTAAATTAGCAAGACCAAATGAAAAATATAGATTTGAGTTTACCACTTCATCAAAAACGATAAAAAATCGCCTTGGTGTAAAAAGTGATTGAATTATTCACAGCCAATACTCCAAATGGTAAGAAAATTAGTATTATGCTTGAGGAAATTGGTTTTGATTATAAAGTAACAAAAATAGACCTTGATAAAGGTGATCAATTTAAATCAAATTTTAAAAAAATAAGTCCTTTTAGTAAAATCCCAGTAATTATAGATCATAAAAATAAGCAAAATGTTTTTGAGTCTGGAGCAATACTAATTTATCTAGCAGAAAAAAGTGGTAAATTTTATGACAGCAAAGATAGACTTGAGATTAATCAATGGTTAATGGCTCAGATGGGTTATATAGGGCCAATGTTGGGCCAACACCATCAATTTCATCATTATAATCCAGGCAAAAGTAAATTTGGAGAAGACAGATATTTTAAAATTTCAAAACGAATATATCAAGAGCTTGATCAGAGATTAGCGATTAAAAAATTTCTTTCAGGTAATAATTATACCATCTCAGATATCGCAACATTTCCTTGGATAGCACGTCATGAATGGCATGATATAGGATTATCTAAATTTAAAAATCTAACAAGATGGTATAAAGAAATTTCTAAACGCGATGCAGTAATAAAAGGTTTTTCTTTTATGAATAAAGATGAATTACCACCAAAAGTTTAACTAGCCTGTTGAATTTAACAATCTCATCAAAGAAACTATTATACCGTGACCAGACAATTCTATAGCAAGAACTACAATAATTATTAAAATAATATTTTTATTCATCTAATAAAGACAACTAATAATAAGATAATCCAAAAAAAAGCGTAATAATAATAAATATATTTTTTTGCGAAAAGAGATGAGATTGCGTTTTTATTATATTTGTTTTTTTTCATTAATAATTTCCTTTTTTGCTCGATCCTTTATAAAATATTTCTTGAAGATTATCATTCTCTTTTTTTTTTATTTTCAGATCATTTTTATCCATTAGAGAACTTGGTCTCCCAATCTTTTCATGAAAATTAAAGTTATCAATTCCTCTTGCTAATTGAACACTATTTTTACCTAATATTTGCTCAACATTAGTCCCTATATAGCTTTGAATTACAAAACCTATTCTTCGATCATTACTTTGATTTAAGTCAGAGCCATGAACAACATTCGGATGGTGAAGCGACATTTGGCCAGCATTTAGAATTAAAGGAGTAGTTTTATCCTTAGGAACATTTCTTACAGTTTGACCTCTAGTTAATAAATTATCTTCATTAAACATTTGATCATGATCTTTTAAATTATTCTTATGAGATCCTGACCACATTCTCATACATCCATTTTTTTCATTTGAATTAGTTACAGCAACCCATGCAGTTACCCAATTGTGTGGCTCCAAACCTATGTATTTTGTCATTTATTTTAATAGTAGAAGATGTCAATATCTGACATCTAAGTCCACCTCTTCTTAAGAATTCTTTTATAATATTATCCTGTCCTAGTACTTCTGATAAGTGTTTGCAAGGACGACACAAATCAATAACTTCTAATTTTACATTGCCAACTAAAATTT